>CALHTV010000113.1 GCA_938039765.1 uncultured Dictyoglomus sp.
GCCAGTAAACCATAACAAAGCTGTCGATGCAGCAAGACTACTTGGAATATCTTTTATGTGTTGTCATACCCCTGCAGATAATTGTGTCTCTACATATCTTCAAAGACTTTTTGATTCTAAATCTCCTTACAATTTACAAGAGGTTTTAGAGATGTTGGAAGAGATTCCAGAATATAAAGAAGCAGGAAAAAGAAATAATCCTCCTAAAATATTGGTTGGAGCTCCCAAAAATAGAGCTGGTAAAATTTTTGTTGATATGACAGGAGGAACAGAAGGTCCAGTTGAGGCAATCTCAAAACTTGCAGATATAGGGGTAGGTACTATTGTAGGTATGCATATGAGTGAAGAGCACCGTAAAGAAGCTGAAAGACACCATATAAATGTTGTTATTGCTGGACATATTGCTTCTGATTCTTTGGGGATGAATATTTTACTTGATCATCTTGAAAAAAATGGAATTGAGATTATAAATTGTTCAGGTTTTATTAGGGTTTCGAGAGTGTGAGTTGAATATGGTTAATAAAATTACAGTAAACATTATATCTGAGGCTCAAGCTTGGGGAGTTAAGGGGCAAGGGGTCTATACTGCTACCTTAGTGCTTACTGAAGCATTGAAGAGAAGAGAAGATGTAGAGGTTTTTTTAAATGCTAATGGACTTTTTGATATTGCTCACTTACACACCCCTGGTCCCTATGCTATAAGTAAAGGGCTCTTTAGTGGAAAAAGAGTTATAATCTCTGCACATGTGATACCAGAGTCCTTATTAGGAAGTTTAGTCTTATCAAACTTATGGTTGCCTTTAGCTACAACCTATTTAAAGAGATACTATAATTTAGCAGATTTAGTTATCGCCGTTTCTCCAAAGGTAAAAGAAGAATTAGAAGAAATTGGGGTTAAAGCTCCTATTGTTTTTGTACCTAATCCTGTGAACTTAGAAAGATTTTATGAAAGTAAAGAATTGAGAAAAGAAGGAAGAAATAGACTAGGACTATCCGATGAAGATTTTGTAGCAATATCTTCTGGACAGATTCAGCCAAGAAAAGGTATCGATACCTTTATAGAAGTAGCTCAAAAATTACCTTTTATTAAGTTTGTATGGGTTGGAGGTCAACCTTTCTCTATTTTGACAGCTGGATATTTGGAGATGAATGAAAAAATTAAAAAAGCTCCTCCAAATGTTATTTTTACAGGTTTAGTGCCTTA
This sequence comes from uncultured Dictyoglomus sp., assembly GCA_938039765.1. Taxonomy (GTDB): domain Bacteria; phylum Dictyoglomota; class Dictyoglomia; order Dictyoglomales; family Dictyoglomaceae; genus Dictyoglomus. The sequence goes on from CALHTV010000113.1 coordinate 1,205, forward strand.
TGAGGAAATGCCTATTTATTTAAATTCTGCTGATATTTTCTTCTTCCCATCTTTTCAAGAAAATTTTCCTATGGCAGTTTTAGAAGCCGCATCTTGTGGGTTGCCTTTACTCTTAAGAGATAATCCAGAGTACAGAGAGCCTTATAAAGATTGGTATATCCCTGCAAAAAATAATGTTGAGTTTCAAAATTATATTTTAAGATTATACGAAGATAATTCCTTCAGGGAGGAATATAAAAAGAAAGCTCTAAGGCTTGCTCAAGAGTATAATGCAGATAATGTGGCTAAAACAATTGTTGAAGTTTACAGAGAGGCTCTTTCTAAACCCCCTCGAATGAAAAGAGATTTTCTTACTTTAGAAATATTAAGAGAGGAATGGAGAAGGCTTTTCTTAAACGTTAAAAATAAAAATTCTCTCCATTCCTCTCAAAGGAAAAGAAATTATTCAGACTTCAAGGACTTTTAAAAGTAATTTTACTAAAACTTTTCTTTCTTCTACTGCTAGTTGATTTAGAGATCTTATATATTCCTCAATATAATTTTTTATTCTATTTTGCGGAATAATCTCGTAAAGTTTTTTCCCTGCATATCCTATCACTAAAAGAGGAAGGATTATTAAGAGTATCTCTATATTGCCTTGAAATATATTTGAAATCAAACTCATGGTCGATCTTAATTCTTTAGATGGTCTAAGATCTTTTAGTAACAAAAATACTAAGGACAAAATCACAAGAATAGGATAAGAATATTTATTAAATTCTTGAAGTTTTAAGGGTATATCAGTATTTATAGTTTCTATAAGTTCTTCTTTAGGTTTAAAGAATACTTTACCTCTTCCCTTTTTGTTTTTAACTGAATTTTGGAGAAATACCACATCTACATAACCCTCTTTGAAAAGGTTTTGAAGTATATCGTAGGCTGTTGCTGGACTTACCGAGAGCTTTTTGGCAAGCTCTACATAGTGTATGGGTCTATTATATTTTTCATATAATTCTTTTAACCCTTCTAAAAATTGCCTTCGCCTTTCCGTAAGACTCATTATTAATCAACTCCTACTTTTTCTTCTTGTTCAGAAAGACTGCCATCGAATTCCTCTTTCCATATAGGATTTAGTACTCTTCTCACTCCTTTAGCGTATTCATCTAAAATATCAGCAAACTTAGTTATAACATCGTCAGCTCCCGGATGGGTTGGATGTGCACCTGTTTTCTCTACAATCTCTCTTAATATCCATGGGGAGTCAATAATCATACAAGGAAGGAGTAGATTCTCATGGAAAGGTTGTCTTTTTCTAATTTCTTTAAAGAAATCAGAATTAAGCACTTCAACAAGGCTTTTCTCTTTAATATTATCTACAGCAAAATGAGTAAAAATACAAGGTTCTACTTCTCCTTTATGATTTATGTGTAAATATCTTCTTCCTGCAGCAATACATCCTCCTACATAAGGTGCATCATTCCAAAAGTCCATTGGATAAATAGGTAAGTGACCTCTGATTTTTCTAATAAATTTTCCATACTCTGCTCTTTGTTCGGGAGTTGGCATAAGAGAAGGATCATCATCTTTTCCAACAGGCATATATAGGAAGGTCCATCCGAAGAAGGCACCCTTATCAGAAAGCCATTGATAAAATTCAGGATTAGTAACAGCTTCAAAATTGTATCTTGTTAAGGTTATTGAATAGCCAAAGGGTATACCTGTCTTTTTTAAAAGTTCCATAGCATATAAAACTTTTTCATAAACGCCTTTACCTCTTCTATAGTCGGTCTCTTCTTTGCCTCCCTCTAAAGATAATACAGGCACAACGTTTTTGCTTTTCCAGAATTCTTCAATTTTCTTATCATCAAGGAGGGTTGCGTTAGTAAATATCTGGAAGACGGAGCGAGGATGTTTGTTTACTATATTTAATAAAGGTTGATACACAAAAGGTTCTCCACCCAATATGGTGTAGAAATAAGTGCCTATACTTTCCCCTTCATTGATAATTCTCTCTACAATTTCTGGAGGAAGATCGTCATTTTTAGTATAATTTCCTGCATAACATCCTAAGCATTGCAAATTACATCTCATGGTAGGACTTATAAGTATAGTATAAGGGGTTGGAATTTCTCTTTTTTGATTCTCCTTATCAAAGTAAATCCAAAAGAAAAATACATTGACTATTAAGTTTGTAATAACCTTTGCAGTATAATTCGGATCATAATCTGTAAACACACGATGGATAAGCCTTTGTACAGCTGGATCTTTACTTAGGTATTCTTCTACAGTATTTAAAATCTTGTCTGTTCCCTCATCTGGACTTACTTTTTTCAAGAAATTAATAAGTTTTGGAATTCTTCTTTTGTAATCTTTAGCTACGTATTTATAAAGATTTTCAAAAACTATATCCCCTAGATACATTTTTAATTTTAGACTATTCATAGAATCACCCCCTAAATAACCAAAATAACCAAAATTTTGTAGTATTATATAGCATGGTTCGTAAAAAGTCAAAAAATCTAATTAATGTTTTTTTTGAATTATTTTCTTTAAGAAACTATTAATCTTTTGTTGACATATTTTAAAAGAAGCTTATAATATCAGTAAAACGATTGTATGATAGTTTTCTTTAGAAGGAAGGGGGATGGATAAAAAGAGAGGTTTTACATAAAGTTTTAAAAGCTTCTCTAAAGAAAATTTTAAAAAGGTTTTAGGGGGGTTGAATAATAATGAAGAAAAAATTGTTTTTTGTATCCCTGATTTTATTAATATTTGTGAGTTTTTCTCAGGTTAGTTTCTCTCAATTGGCTCCTAATGTAGTAAGAAGCGAAACATTGATAGCCAACATACTAACAGGAAGGGTAGTATCTCCAGATAACTTTAATGTATGGACTACTGCATGGAGGACTCCTGATAGAGGTATTCAACAGTTAATGCTTGAACCATTATGGATTGTTGATCCTGCAACAGGTAAGGTAATTAATGCTTTAGCTGCAACTGCTCCTCAATATAGCAAAGATTTTAAATCGTTAACTATAAAACTGAGAGCAGGTTGTTATTGGAGTGATGGAGTGGAAATTACTGCTGATGATCTTATTTACCATATAGAGCTTGCGAAAAGTAATAGCGCGATGGCTTATCATGCTTCTTTCCAAGAAGTGGATAAGATAACAAAAATTGATAAATATACTGTAAAAATAGATCTCAAAGAGCCTAATGCAAGATTTCATACTTATTTCTTAGATAGATGGGGTGCCTGCAGACCACTTCCTAAACATATATTTGAGAAACAAAAAGATCCTGTAAGTTTTAATTTTAATCCCCCTGTGAGTTCTGGACCTTATGTACTCCATAGTTATGATCCAGGTGGTTATTGGGTACTCTGGCAAAGAAGGGAGGATTGGCAAAGAACTCCAACAGGGAAACTTTTTGGAAGGCCTCAACCCAAATATGTACTGTTCTATTATGCTGGTCCAACAGAAAAGCAGGTTCTTGCTTTGAATAACAATCAATTAGATATGGCAGATTTAACTATGGAAGGATTAAGGTCAGTATTGCAAACTAACAAGTATGCAAGAGCATACATGAAAGATTATCCGTATATTGTGAACGTAGACCCATGTATAACAGGTATTTACTTTAATACAGCTAAAGCTCCTTACAATAATAAAGAAGTGAGATGGGCACTTACTTTAGCCATAGATATTGTTGAATACTTAGCTACTGCTTTTGATGGGGCTGCTACCATGGGGTCTTTGCTTGTACCACCAACTCCTGCTTATACAAAATGGTATTATGAACCTTTAGAAAGCTGGTTAAAGAATTTCACCATAACTGTAGATGGACAAAAGTTCAAGGTATTTGATCCTGATGCTCCAATGAGACTTGCTGAATATGCTAGAAAGCGAGGATACAATGTACCAAATGATCCTAAGACTATAAGACAAATCTTTGGAATTGGATGGTTCAAGTATGCTCCAGATGTAGCAGAAAAACTCCTTATTAAGAATGGATTCAAGAGAGACAAAGATGGAAAATGGTTGCTTCCTGATGGTAAGCCCTGGAAGATGACGATTCTTGCTCATACTAATCCTGCTCATCCAGACTTTAGGAATGGATTTGCTGCATCTCAACAATGGAAGAAATTTGGTATTGATGTAGAAGTGGTGACTACAGAGCAGAGGCCAACACTATTGCAGAATGGTGATTTTGATGCATGTTCTGATTGGCCAGCTACTGAGCCGTGGGGTGGTCATCCTGATCTATATAGAACCTTCAATTCTTGGAGATCCGAATATGTAAGACCAATAGGTGAAATAACCTTTGGTCATCCTAGTAGATGGTCTAGTAAAGCAATGGATAAAATTATAGAACAGTTAGCAAATACAGATTGGAACAGTGTAAAGGTGAGGACTTTAGGAATGGAAGGTTTAAAGATTGCATTCTCAGAAATGGCTGGAATTCCAACATGCTCCTATCCTGGAATTGCATGCTATAATGAGTACTACTGGACCAACTATCCAACTCAAGAAAATGCATACTGCATACCATACCATCATTGGCCTAATTTCAAGTATATGTTGCCATTCTTGAAACCTACAGGGAGGAAGTAGAAGGAAAAGTTTAAGGGTATAAGTTTCTTAAAATAGTTAAAAAGCCCCCCTTTAGGGGGGCTAAAAATGTTATAAAATTAATATAAAAATTAGGAGGTGAAAGTTTGTTAAGAAGATATTTAATTCCAAGATTTTTGCAGTATTTGTTGGTAATATTTGTAGGGGTTACAATTGTATTTTTTGTACCTAGATTAACCCCCGTAGATCCTGTTCAGCAAATGATAAGTACAATTATGAAGATGGGAACGTACCTTGATCCTAAAGCAGTAGAGCAGATGACAGAGTCTTTAAAAGAACTTTATGGATTAAAAGGGAGTTTATTTGAACAATATTTAGCTTTTTGGCAGAGACTTTTTAAGGGAGATTTTGGACCGTCTCTTTTTAGATTTCCAATTCCAGTGATAAAGTTAATAGGGGATTCCTTACCTTGGACAGTAGGACTTTTAACAGTAAGTACTTTCTTGTCTTGGATAATAGGAAATATCTTAGGGGGAATTGTAGGATTTTATTATGAGAAAAGATGGGCGAGAGTTATTGAAAGTATTGCTATGTTCATAAGGCCTATTCCTTATTATGTTTTTGCTCTTATAATATTGGTTGTCTTTGCTTATTTATTAAAATGGTTCCCTTTGGGCGGAGGAATGCCTATAGGAGTAAGGCCCTCTTTTAGTATCACTTTTATTCTTGAACTCTTTCGATATGCTTTTTTACCTCTCCTCTCTATGGTAGTTTTAGGCGTTGCTGTTACTCTTCAGACCATGAGACTTATAGTCTCAAATATAGTGAAAGAAGATTTTGTGGTTTATGCAAGAGCAGGAGGTGTAAAAAAGAGACTCATCGCTTTTAAGTATGTTATTAGAAATGCAATGCTTCCCCAAGTTACTAACTTGGCTCTTTCTATGGGACAAATTTTCAGTGGTGCTTTAATTACGGAGATTGTCTTTTCTTATCCTGGAATGGGTACTCTTCTTTATAATGCTATTGCTACTGGAGACTTCAATCTTATTATGGGTATAGCTACCTTATCAATTATAGGTATCTCTACCTTTATACTCTTTATAGATCTGTTATATCCCCTCTTTGATCCAAGAGTGAGATATAGATAAGACAAAAATAACAAAAATGAGGTAGAAATTATGAGTGTATTAAAGGATTTATTAAGGGATGGAAAATTTAGATTAGGTTTTATAATCATTTGTATCATTCTCTTTTTAGGTATACTTTCTTTCTTTTCACCCTATGATCCTACCCGATGGAATGTGGTACCAAGAGATTTACCACCTTCTCTTCAACATATATTAGGTACAAATTCGCAAGGACAAGATGTTTTTTGGCAGCTTACTTTTGCTATTAGGAATTCTTTGACTATTGCTATAATAGCAGCTTCCTTTTCTCGAATAATAGCTATTATTGTAGGGCTTATAGCTGGTTATAGAGGGGGAAGAGTAGATAGAGTTCTTATGGGGATAAATGATAGCTTTTTGGTTTTACCTTTATTACCTATACTTATTTTAATCTCTTCCTTAATAAAAGGTAGATTAAGTTTCGTAACTTTGGGATTAATCTTAAGTGCCTTCGGATGGAGTTGGGATGCAAGGGTAATTAGGTCTCAGATCTTAAGTCTGCGAGAAAGAGATTTTACTTATACAGCTATATTATCAGGCTCTAAAACTATGAGTTTAGTTTTTAAAGAATATTTTCCTTTCGTTATTCCTATTGTCTTTTCCACACTTATAAATAATATGTCATGGGCCATAGGGATGGAGATTACTTTAGCAATACTAGGACTTACTAATCTTGAAATTCCCACATTAGGTACTATGCTTCAGTGGGCATTAAGTTATCAAGCAATGCTTCTTGGGCTTTGGTGGTGGCTATTTACTCCTGTCATAACTTCGGTATTTCTTTTTGTAAGCTTGTACTTATTGTCTGTAAGTATTAGCGAATATCTCGACCCACGTACAAGGATACAAAGAATAAGAGTAATAAAGGAGTGAAGAACATGGAGATTTTAAGAGCTGAAAACTTAAAAGCCTACTATCTCTTAGATGTGGGAGGATCACTAAAGTCAGTGAGAGCAGTAGATGGAGTAAATATTTCTATAGAA
>CALHTV010000114.1 GCA_938039765.1 uncultured Dictyoglomus sp.
TTAAATTATATTTCTTTAGAGGATAGAAATAGATTTCTTGAAAGATATAGGACTATTATAGATAGAAATTTGGATTATATTATTGATGAATTTAAGGCAAAAAATACAAATGGAGAAGATATTTATATTCAGGTTTCTATGGTGGGGATACCATATAAATTGAAACGTGCAATACTAGGAGCAGCAATTGATATCACCTATAGAAGAAAATTAGAAGATGAGTTAAAATCTATCTCCATCACTGATCCTCTTACAGGGCTTTATAATCGGAGAGGTTTCATTACCCTTGCAGAGCATACTATACTACTTGCCGAGAGACTATCTAAAAAATTATTTGTTCTTTTTTTGGATTTGGATAATATGAAGTTTATAAATGATAATTTTGGTCATAGTGTTGGAGATCAAGCTTTAATAGATGTAGCAAATATATTAAGAAATACTTTTAGAAGGAATGATGTAATAGCAAGATTTGGGGGAGATGAATTTGTAGTATTTGGAATATGTGGAGAAGATGGAGATAAAAATAAAGTTGTTAAAAGGCTTAGAGAGGAAGTTTCAAGGTTTAATAGAGAAAATAAAAGACCTTATAATATATCTCTAAGTATAGGAAGCATAGTGTATAATCCTAAAGAAAAACTAGATTTAGAAAAAATTCTTGAAAAAGCTGATCAATTAATGTATGAAGAAAAAAGAAGAAAAAAGAGTGCAGGAGAGATAAGGGGATAAAGCTTGCCTAAAAAGACTTTTTATAGCATTTCCGAGGAGAAAAGAGAAAGAATAACTAAGACTCTTATAAAATATTTTGCAGAAAAACCTTATAGTAAGGTAGATATAGAGGATATTGCTAAAGAATGCAAAGTGGCAAAGGGCAGTATGTATCAGTATTTTGAAAACAAAAAGGATATGTATTTTTATGCCATAGAGAGTGCCACAAAGAAAACTTTAGAATTACTAAGAGATGTTAATCTTGAAAATATAAGTCTCTTTGATTATGTAGAACAATCCTTTGAATTAAACTGGAATTTTTTGGTGAGATATCCTTATGAATATATGCTTCTTGAGAAATCAGCCTTCTATGATGACTCTCCTTATAGGGAGGAGATTAGAGAATATTATGAAAGAATTACTAAGAATATTTTATACGAATTCGTAATTAAAAACCAAAAGGCAGGATTTATAAGAGATGATATTCCTCCTGAGATAATAGTAGCATTTATTGAGGGATCCTCTTGGGCTTTTAAGAAGATTTTTATAAGTCTTGCTAAGAGTAAAGGGATAGGAGTAAAAGATTTGCCTGTGGACCAGATTAAGAAGCTTCAAAAAGACTATATTACTATTTTGAAAGAGGGTATAGGTAAAAAATAAAAAATTTTTTTATAAAGGGAGATATAAAAATGAAATATCGAAGAATGGGAAGAACTAACATAAACTCTTTTCCCATCGCTTTTGGGGGAATACCTATTCAGAGGATAAGTGAGGAAGAAGCAATAAAACTGATAAGAAGAGCAATAGAACTTGGAATAAATCTTATTGATACTGCTAGGGGTTATACTGATAGTGAGATAAAGATTGGTAAAGCTCTAAAAGGGATAGATAAGAAAGTATATCTTTCTTCAAAATCACCTAATAGGACAAAAGATGGGATTTATGAAGATGTAAAAATAAGTCTGAAAAATTTAAGTGTTAACAAAGTTGATATATATCATATTCATGGTGTGAATGATTGGAATACTTTTCAGAGAATTTTTGAACCTGATGGAGCATATTACGGGCTTCTTAAGGCAAAAGAGGATGGATTTATCGATTTTATAGCAGTGTCAAGCCATAATAACGATATTTTAGCAGAACTTATTAAGACTAATAAATTTGATATTATACAGGTAAGCTATAACTTTATAGAGACTATGCCAGAAGAAAAAGTTTTTCCTCTTGCTCTGGAAAGGGATATAGGTATAATAGCGATGAAACCTATGGCAGGAGGAGTGCTACCTAATCCTAAGCTTTCTTTAAAATTTGTACTTCAAAAAGAGTTTTTGATACCTGATCCAGGGATTGAAAATATAAGAGAACTTGAAGAAAATGTAGACGTGGCATTAAATATTACCCCTTTAACCTATGAAGAATGGAGGGAAATTGAAAGAACAAAAGAGGAAATGGGATCTACTTTTTGTAGAAAATGTGATTATTGTCAACCCTGTCCTCAGGGAATTCCTATCTCGGTGGTTATAAGAGCAGAATCCTTTTTAAAGAGACTTCCAAACTCCTCTGTTAGAAGTGGATGGTTTTATGAGGCCTATTTAAAGGCTCAAAATTGTACTGAATGTGGGACATGCATGACAAGATGTCCTTACAATCTTCATATTGTGGAACTTATAAAGGAAAATATTAGACTTATACGAAACTATTTGGGTTAATAATACTTGGGCTTTAATAATGCCTTTTAAGTTTCTATAGCTTGATGGGAACTTGTTTCTACCTGGAGTAGTAGTTATAATCTACAGTAGATTACAATTTAGCATTTTATAAATTTTATTTTATGTCAACCGGTTGACATACGGATTAAAAAAATATATAATAACCTCAAAATAAAATTAAGGGGGGATTCGAATGAGGTTTAAAAAATTAATGGTCGCCATCTCTTTGATCCTATGCCTAATTAGTTTGAGTAGTTTGGCAAGTTCTACTCCAATAAAGATTACATTTATGAGTACAAAAGGAGAAATAAACCCTCAATTGGAAGAAGTATTTAGGAATTTTTCTAAAGATTTTCCTAACATTAAAGTAGAATTAATTCCAGTGGGAGCAGGACAGTCACCTTTTGAAAAGCTTTCGACTATGTATGCATCTGGTAATGCTCCAACAATTGCAATGATTGATCCCAATGATGTGGAAAAATTTAAGAACAATTTCTTGGATTTATCAGCTGAGAGATGGACAAAGGATGCCCTTAAAGGAGCGTTAGATGATGTAACTTTCGATGGAAAAGTATATGCTTTTCCTTTTGCTCTAGAAGGGTATGGGCTTATCTATAACCAACAAGTAATAGAAAAAGCAATAGGAAAATTTGATCCAAGAACTATAAGAACAAGAAACAGCCTAGAGAATTTGTTTATGCGATTACGTCTAAAAGGTGTAACCCCAATTGTAATTTCACCTTTGGACTGGTCATTAGGAGCACACTTTTTAACAATTGCCTATGCTGCTCAATCAAGAGATTATGAGGCAGTCAAAAAATTCATAAGTGATCTAAAGGCAGGAAAAGTTAACCTTGTGAATAATAAGGTTATTAATGATCTATTAGATACCTTTGATATGCTCAGAAAATATAATTATTTAAAGGATTCACCATTAGCAGGAACTTATGAGCAAGGTGCACAACTTTTGGCTCAAGGGAAAGTAGCCTTTTGGTTTATGGGTAATTGGGCATGGCCATTAATAGAAGAGGTAAATCCAAATAATAAAGCTTATGGTTTTGTTCCTGTACCACTGAATAATGATCCTAATAATTTCTTTAACCAAGCTATAGTAGCATTGCCCACAAAGATGCTTTGTATTGATATAAAAAATAACTCTAAGGAACAACAAGAAGCAGCTAAGACTCTTTTAAATTGGTTTGTGTATAATAGTAATGGACAGAAGAATTGGGTTTATGGTTTAAACATAATTCCTCCATTTAGTAATGTAACAATTACTCCAGATGATCCTCTTGCAAAATCTATTGTGGGATATGCGAAAGCAGGAAGAACTTTTAAGATACCATATGCTGTTTTACCTTCTGATCATTGGCCTATTGTTGGAGCCCATATGCAGAAGTATTTGGCAGGTAGGATCAATCGTCAGCAATTATTGACTGAAATTATGAACTATTGGACAAAGGCAAAATAATAATCAAATAAAAATTATGTTTTCTAGACAGGGGCTGTCTAAAATATTAATCAGACAGCCCCTGTTTTTAGAGTAATATTTTTAAAAAGGAGGAAAAAAACCAAGTGAATAGATGTTTTTCTAAATTTAAAGTTTTTACTCTATTTGCTGGAATTTCGACTGTGGCTTTTTTGACAGTAGTAATATTACCTTTTATCTATGGTATTTATCTTACCTTTACTAATTGGGATGGAATCCATAGTAGATATGAATTTATAGGATTTTTAAATTACCTTAAATTAGTTAAGGATCAGGTATTTAAAAGTTCATTTTTACTAACCTTAAAGTATGCATTTTTTACAGTCATATTCACTAATCTAATAGCTTTCTTTTTGGCTTATCTATTAACCAGTGGAATAAGAGGACAAAATATATTTAGAACTATTTTTTTTACTCCTAATTTAATAGGAGGTATTATATTAGGGTTTATTTGGCAATTTATATTTCATAATGCTTTACCTTATTTAGGACAACAATTAAGGATAGGTATATTTTCTGAGTCTTGGCTAGCTACACCCGAAAAGGCCTTTTGGGCTTTAGTAATTGTAACAGTATGGCAATATTCAGGATATATGATGATGATATATATAGCTGGCCTTGTGGGAATACCCCAAGATTTAATAGAGTCAGCAACTATTGATGGTGCAGGAAAATTCACATTATTAACAAAGGTAATATTACCTTTGATGGTTCCCTCTTTTACCGTTTGTTTGTTTTTATCTCTTCAAAGAAGTTTTATGGTCTATGATTTAAATTTAGCATTAACAAAAGGAGGGCCTTTTAAAAGTACGGAACTTGTAGCTATGCATATTTATAATGAAGCCTTTTTGTCTCAAAACTACGGAATAGGACAGGCAAAGGCTTTTATTTTATTTATTACTGTGGCAATTATAACCCTTGTTCAAGTTTATTTAAGTAAAAAAGCAGAGGTGGAACTATGAGGGGATTAAGTCCAGATATAAAAAGTAGAATTTTAAATGTATTTAAGTTCTTAGTAGTTCTATTTATTGCTTCTTTGTATATTTTCCCTTTTGCTATTGTTGTAATTAACTCTTTTAAAAAAACTGGCGAAGTTATTTTAAACCCTCTAACATTGCCAAAGGAATTTCGAATTAGTAATTATCAGGAAGCTGCTCAGAGAATGAGATATTTTAGGAGTTTCTTTAACACTTTTGTAATAACCCTTTTTAGCATTAGCGCGATTGTAATTTTTTCCTCTATGACTGCTTATATATTTGCGAGAAAGAAGTGGCCCATTAATAAAATATTTTTTGGGATTATGGTTGCATCTATGATAATTCCCTTCCAAGCAATTATGATACCTCTTGTTAAAATTTATGGTTCTATGAACATGTTGAACAATATGTGGACTTTGATATATATGTATTTAGGTTTTGGAACTGCTTTTGCGGTATTCTTATATCACGGATTTATAAAGAGTATACCTTTTGAATTGGAGGAAGCAGCCCTTGTAGATGGGGCGTCAATTTTTCAAACATTTTGGAGAATTGTATTTCCCTTGTTGAAGCCTGTGACGATAACCCTTATAATATTAGATGCTCTTTGGATATGGAATGACTTTTTATTGCCAAGTTTAATTTTAATTTCGGCCGAAAAAAGAACTTTACAGCTATCGACCTTCTACTTTTATGGAACATTTACATCTAATTATGGTTTAGCTATGGCTGCATTAATGTTAACTATATTCCCTATTATTGTTGTGTCTTTATTTATGCAAAAATATATTATTGCAGGTATTATAAAGGGTGCAATTAAATAAATGAAGAATTCTGTATCGCTAAAACAGGCAATGCAGTATATTTCTGAGAATAAGTCTAAAGTTAATAGTAAATACAGATTAAAATTCCATTTAATGGGGGAATGTGGTTGGATAAATGACCCTAATGGTTTTATATTTTTTAATGGGGTGTACCATTGTTTTTTTCAATATAATCCTTTTAAGCCCTTTTGGGGACCTACCTATTGGGGACATGCAGTAAGTAAAGATTTAGTTAAATGGGAGCATCTGCCTGTAGCTTTAGCACCTGATGAAGAGTATGATAGGGATGGGTGTTTTTCAGGAAGTGCCATTGAGATAGATGGAAAATTGTACATTATGTATACTGGTCATATTGAAGATGGTGCAGGTAATTATTATCAGAGACAGTGTATAGCATGGTCAATAGATGGAATAAAATTTGAAAAATATTTTAGAAATCCAGTTATAGATAAAAATAATATTCCTCAAGAAGCAAGTAAAAGGGATTTTCGGGATCCTAAGGTCTTCCAAAAGGGAGATTTTTATTATGCTGTTATTGCATCACAAAGCAAAGAAGGAAAAGGACAAATTCTTTTATATAGGTCACGAGACTTATTAAAATGGGAGTACGTTAATACAATTGTTAGAAATGAAAATATTGTGGAAGGTGATATTTGGGAATGTCCAGATTTATTTGAGCTTGAAGAAAAAGATGTTTTACTTTTTTCTGTCCAGCAAAAAGAAGGAGATAAGATAATAAGAAGTGAAGCCTTTTATTGTGTAGGAAAGATGGATTTTGAAAAAGGAGTATTTAAGATTAATAGCTATGAAAAATTGGACTGGGGTAAGTATTTCTATGCTCCTCAGACTACTATGGATGAGAAAGGTCGTAGATTAATGATTGCATGGATGGATAATTGGAACTGTCCCTTTCCTACGCAAGAAGGGCATAATTGGGCTGGAGCTCTTACACTGCCAAGAGAACTTTATCTAAAAAACAGCAGATTAATAATGGAACCTGTGAGGGAGATAAAAAATTATAGAAAGGATGAAATCTCTATTGAGAGAATTATAAATGATGAAACTATTTACTTAAATTTTGAAGCAGAATGTATTGATGTGGAAATCGATCTAGTTTTTATGCCTAAAGCAGAGTTTGAAATAAGTATTTTCTCTAAAAATTTGCTGAGTAATAGTGTAAAAATCTGGTATGAAAGTGTTTATAATAAACTTAAGTTTATTATAAACGACTTAGTATTTAATAATGAGATTCAGGAGGTAGATATATTTCCTCTTGAAGATAAAATAAGCTTAAGATTTTTACTTGATAAATCTTCTATAGAAATCTTTGTTAATAAAGGAGAAAAAGTTTTAACTAATCGTATATATCCTTTAGAAAAATATGATATGTTGAGTATAAGTTCTAAGGGGAAGTGTGAGGTAAAATTAAGAAAATGGGATCTGGATCTTTAGTTTTATAGTTTATTTTCCTTAAGTAGACTCTCTTTCAATCAAAGAAATTGGAAGTACATATTTATTTTTTACTTCTTTGCCTTCGATTTTATTTATTAATACCTCAATTAGTTTTTGAGCCATCTTATCTTTGTCTTGTCTTATAGTAGTGATAGATGGTCTAAATAAGGAGGCAAGGCCTATATCATCAAAACCTATAACCTTTAAATCTTCAGGTACACGTTTTTTGAAATAATCAGCTACTTTTATTGCAGTTGCTGCAATCATATCACTACTCGCAAAGATCCCATCTATATTGGGATGGTTTTTAAAAAGTTCTGTAATAATTTTCTCATATTCTTCTATTTCGAATTTATTAAGTTTTGTTTCAACAATGACATAGTCAATGTTTTTTTCTTTGACTACCTTTAAAAAACCGTAATATCTATCGTTAGCTGGTGTATTGAGTTCTAAAGGACCGCTAATGTGGGCTAAGTATCGGCATCCTCTTTCTATTAATAGGTTAGTTGCCATTACAGCTCCGGAAAAATTGTCTGAAGTAATACAGGGTATATCATCAGAGATATATCGGTCCAATGCTACAATAGGTAAATTTACACTTTTATATTCTTCTACATTTAGGGTGTGGCTTCCCATAATAATTCCGTCAACCTGGTGTCTTTTTAGCATCTTAATATAATCTTTTTCCTTTTTTTCGTCTAAATATGAATTACAAAGAAAAATTTTATAACCTCTTATAGAAGCATAATATTCTATATATTTTGTAATTTCCGCAAAAAAGGGATGAGATATATCTGGAATTATAAGCCCTAAAAAATAAGATCTTTTTTTAAACAATGCTCTTGCAATTTCATTAGGTTGGTAATTTAGCTCTTCCATTGCTTTGTAAACCTTTTCTCTTGTTTCTTCGCTTATGTAACCTCTATTGTTTAAAACTCTAGAGACTGTTGTAAGACTAACTCCTGCCTTTTTTGCTACGTCTTTTAAATTAGGCATTCATTCCTAACCCCCTGTAAATAGAATGAAGGATTTATAAATATTTTTAGCATTAATTTTATAATTGTTGCTTAATGAGGTCAAGTTTTGTTCTTAATTCTAAAATAGTACTTGACTTCTATTTAATTTTATAATATATATTAACTTGGAATATAGGAGGGAATGAAAATGCGAAGATGTAGAACTAAAATTACAGGACTATCACCGACTTTCTGGTTAAGAGCATGGATTGTAATTTCTCTTAGTGATAGAGAACTTCATGGATATGAATTAATTTCTTCTTTAAATGAGATTTTTCCTAATTTACTTTCTCCTGGTGTAGGAGGTATGGGAAGGGGTTATAGAATATTAAGAGATTTAGAGGAAGAGGGCATTATTATTGGAAGATGGGAAGTAGAAGGGACAGGCCCTGCTAGGAAGGTTTATAGACTTACCTCTGAAGGAGAGAAATTAAAGGAAGATATTCTAAGACATATTGAGGAGATGCAAGAGTATATAAGCAGGTTTTTGGAACTAACTATGAAAGCTTAAAATTCTTCTAAGACAGCGATATAAGGTAAATTCCTATATTTTTCTTTATAATCTAGTCCATAGCCAATAACATAATAATTAGGAATTTCAAAACCCTTGTAATCTACTTTTATATCAATAATTCTTCTTCCAGGACAATCAAGAAGGGTGCATACTTTTATAGAGGATGGGTTTTTGGCTTGTAGATTTCTTATTAGATAGGATAAAGTTAAGCCTGTATCCACAATATCTTCTAATATTAGGACATCCTTTTTATAAATGCTCACATCTAAGTCTTTTATAATTCTTGCTACTCCTTGGGTTTCTCTAAAAGAACCATAACTTAGAATAGAGATAAAGTCTAATATAAAAGGAATGCTTAGATTTCTTGTGAGATCTACCGCAAAATATACTGCTCCTTTGAGTACACAGGCAAGGACAAGTTCTTTATCTTGATAATCTCTACTAATCTCTTCTCCTAATTCTTTAATTCTTTTTTTAATTT
>CALHTV010000115.1 GCA_938039765.1 uncultured Dictyoglomus sp.
AGATTTAGGAATTGTAGAATTAATAAAGACAGAAAGAGAATTGTTCAGAGAAAATAATCCTGAGTTTACTGATGCTATATTCTTAAGAAATCATGATCAACCGAGAGTAAGGACCTCTTTTGGAGGGAGTATAGACAAAAGTATTTTAGCAGCTTCTATTTATCTAACTCTCCCAGGAAATCCTTTCATTTATTACGGAGAAGAAATAGGCATGGAAGGAGCAAAACCTGACGAATACATAAGAGAACCTTTTAAGTGGACTGACGATATGAAAGCAGAATATCAAACTTATTGGATAGTACCAAGATATAACATACCTAACAATGGAATCTCTTTAGAAGATCAATTAAAAGATCCTAATAGTATATTAAATCATTATAAAAAGTTAATAGAGTTAAGGCAAATTCATAAAGCCCTTTCATTAGGAGAAATAGAAAAGATAGAATCTAAGGACAGAAGTGTGTTAGCTTATATAAGAGAATATGCAAATGAAAGAATTATTATAGTCCATAATCTAAATAGAGTAAAAAATATTTTTGAAACAACCTGGAAAATAGAAGATAAAGATATTCTATATTCTAGAAATACAAATTTAGAAGAAAACAAAATTATTTTAGGACCTTTCAGCACTATTATAATTAAAGTCCCATAAATAATTCCACATATCTTCCGTTACCCTATATCCTCCATTCTCATAGGCAATTAATGCTGCACCAACCGCTGGAGGAATTTTAAGAAGAACAACTTTACATCTTTCTACGTACATTCTCATCTTACTTTGTATATATTCAGGAAGCCATTCTACTCCTTTATAAAGACTTCCAGCAAGTACAAGAGGAGGTTCATCTTTCAATAGATCCAATTTAGTCATTAAGTTATATGCTGATATAACAGTTTCATTAACTATCTTTTCAACTATGTTTCTTGCTACATTGTCTCCTTCTCTCAAAGCCTCAAAAAGAATTGGAGCAAGGCCCAAAGCCTTTCCATATTCTGAGGGATCATAGTAAAGCTTTTTAGCCAACTCTACGTAATCCTTAACCCCAAAAAACTTCAAGACTTTTTCCTCTAAAATTGTCTTATCCCCCCTTCCATCATATGATCTGAAAGCATGAAATAGTATATCTTGTACTACAGAAGATGCCCCACCCCAATCTCCAAAAATATATCCTTCGCCAAAATACCTATACCACCTACCATCTTTTGCTCTCCCATAACCATTATTTCCTGTACCCATCACTATAATTACACCCCAGAATTCTTTACTTCCAGCTCGTAAAGCAATAGGAGCATCATTTTCAACTAGAAACTCTTTAGCAACATTAAGACTTTTTACTTCCTTTTCTAACATTAAAAAATCCTCAGGAAAATCTGCTCCTGCAAGGCCAAAACAAGCATGTTCAAAAACTATATCTCCTAAATTTTTTCTAGCTCTATTAATAGCTAAAAGCCAATTTCTCTTTGCTTCTTCTAACCCTATACCCTCATAATTACCAGGTCCCGATCTTCCGATCCCTACAACCTCTCCATACTGGTTAAGAATTATAGCTTCAGTTTTAGTTCCCCCAGCATCTATTCCTAGAAAGTACTTCACTTTGCATCACCTAAATTAGTTTTGGAAATAAATCTCTATTTACTTCAATCAACTTATTCAATATTTTTTCCGCAAGAGACAACGAAGAAACTAAGGGATGTTGGGCAAGAGCCAAAAGAGCTTTCTTATAGGAACCTTCCATAGCAGCTTCTATTGTTAACCTTTCATAAGTTTTAACAGCCTGTATTAATCCTTTAACTTCTAAAGGTAATTCTCCTATGTAATACTTATGAAGTCTATCTTTTTGTATATATACAGGAATTTCTACCACAGAATCCTTTGGAAGATCAATTATTGAACCCTCATTCTTTACATTTATTATTTGAAAACCTTCTTCTAATCCATAGAGATTAGAAATTAAATTTACTGCAGCTTTTGAATACAGAGCTCCTCCTCTTTTATTTAACTCTATAGGCTTAGTATCTAAAGAAGGATCTTGATAAAGTTCAAGAAGATGTTCTTCCACTTTCATTACCTCTTCTGCTCTCTTAGGTTTTTGTTTTAACTCCTCTACTCTTTCTTCTCGGAAAAAATAATATCTAAGATAATAGTTAGGAAAAAGATCAAGATAATCTATAACCTTTCTCTCTTCCTCTGAAAGTTTTTCTCTCAATTTTCCAAATAATTCTTTAGTTTTATCCTCTCCCTTTACATATACTTTTCTTACAAAACTTAAATGATTCAGCCCAAAATAATCTAAAAAAATATCCTCTAAACTGGTACCTGCAAGATCTGCAAAATACTTTTGGAAGTTAATAGGAACATTACAAAGACCAACAGCCTTAATATTAGTGTAATTCAATAACATCTCTGTAATAATCCCGGAAGGGTTTGTAAAATTTATAAACCAAGCCTTGGGAGAAAATCTCTCCACCTTCTTAGCCATATCATACACAACAGGAATAGTTCTTAAAGCATTTGCAAAACCACCAGGTCCAGTGGTTTCCTGTCCTAAGACACCAAATTCTAAAGGAATAATTTCATCTAAGAGGCGAGCCTTATTCCCTCCTACTCTAATTTGATTAATAACAAAATCTGTATTATCTAAGACCTCATCTAAACTCGTAGATTTATACAAATCTATATGAGCGCCATTTCTTTTAATCATTCTCTTTAAAAAATCGTAAATAATATTTAGCCTATTCTCATTAATATCTACCAAAACAATCTCTAAACTATCCAGCTTATCCCATATATCAAAGAAACCCTCAATCAGCTCAGGAGTATAAGTACTTCCCCCTCCAATCACTACTATCTTCATAAAAGACCTCCTAAGATATTATCAATTTTTGTAGTAATTATACTATATTTGAGGGATTTTTGTAAAGTATGTTTACTATTTACTTTAGACATCCTTTAAAGTAGTTAATAAAACCTGAAATTCCTGCTCCTATTAACAATCCATCATTCCCTAAGGGAGAAGAATAGAAGTATATCTTATTCCTAAGATATTCAAATAAATATTTATTAACTTCTTCTTTAAGAATATCCGAAAGAAGACTTAAAGCCTCTTTATTCATCTCTCTATTTCCTGAAATACATACAGCTTCTGGAGCTAAAAGATGTATAGCATTAGCTAAGCTTATTCCTAAGTACTCAAAAGCAACTTTAAGTACTTCATTATCCTTTTTTCCCATAAAATCTCTTAATATATTTTCCATAGAATCCTTTTTATCTAATTTTTCTCTTACTTTAGGAATAGAAGCCCATGTCTCTAAACAACCTATATTTCCACACCAACACCTCTCACCTTCACCTTTAGAGATGATAGTATGTCCTATCTCTCCTTCAATACTATTAAAGCCCTCTATCATCTCCCCTTTATGATATATTCCTAATCCTATTCCTTTTTCTAGCAAAAGATAAAACAATGTATTAAATTTCTTCCCTTCACCAAACCATAATTCTGAAAAAAGTCCAGCATTAGTATCTTTCTCAATAGAAATAGGAATACTCTTATATTTTTCTTTTAAAAATTCCTTCAAATTAAAATTCTTCCAATTTAAACCCACAGAAAGAATAACATTCCCTGTATTTTTATCAATGATTCCTGGGACGGAAAGAGAAATAGCGATAACTTTATCTCTATATTTTTCATACAAAGGATCAATTAAAGAAAATAAATCTTCTTCCTTTTTTATAGGAAAATAGACATCCTCTTCTATTCTGCCATATGCATTAACAATTCCTGCTCTGCCCTCTAAACCACTTAGATCTATAGCTAAAACTTTTAAGTTGGGATTTATAGTCAGTTTTGTTGGTCTCCTTCCCCTTAGGGTTTCTACTTTTCCAACCTCCAATAATATATTTTTTTCCATAAGCTCATCTACTATTTCAGAAATAGCAGTCTTAGTTAGCTTAGATATACGCGCAAGTTCCGCTCTTGATTTAGGACCTGTCTTGATAAGAATCTCAAGAATTAGATTTTTATTATAAGTTCCTATATATTCTGGTTTTCTACCCTCTTTCATTTTAAACGACCTCACCTCATATAATTTTTAGAGTTTTTACATTATTTAATAAATTTTAACACAAATTCATACATGATATAATATATAATCAAAAAGTACTCAGGAGGACTTTGAATGAGAAAAAAATTAATAGGATATGTCCTACTGATAGTAACTCTAATAGTTACAGTACTTTTTTCACAAGAAAAGACAATTTCAACTTCTATACCCCCTTTAGAATCTATAACCAAACACATTTCTGGAAACAATTGGAAGATCTTAGTGCTTCTTCCTAAAAACACTAATCCTCATATTTTTGAGGCAACTCCTCAAATCATGAAGAATATTGAAAAATCGAAGTTAGTAATACTTAATGGTAAAGATATAGATAGATGGGCCTTAAACTTGATAGATCCAACAAAAAAAGATATTCTTATCCTTTCAGAACACCTTTCTCTTCCTGAAAATAATCCTCATTATTGGTTAGATCCTATTTTAGGTAAAGAAATAGCAAAAATTATAGCTAATAAACTCTCTTTGATTGATCCAAAGAATAAAAGTATTTATTTAAAGAATTTAAATAATTTCATCAAAAAAATCGAGGATTTAGATACTTTTATCAAGAAGGAATTCTCGCCTTATAAAAAAAGGGAGCTAATAGCTTACCATCCCTCTTTTTATTACTTCTTTAAAAGATATAATATCCGCGTCTTAAGTTATATTGAGGAGGGTGAAGGTAAAGAACCCTCTTTAAAAAAAATATTAGAAATTATCAACATAATAAAAGAAAGAAAAATAAAATATATTGTTAAAGAACCCTTTGTAAACTCCCCCATCTTGGATGTCATTCAAAAAGAGGCAAAAATTAAAATTGTAAATATAGATCCTTTAGGATATGGAATGGATTATTTTGAGCTAATAAAAGAAAATGTAAAAATACTTAAAAAGATATTTGATGAACAGAATCGTTGAAATTAATAACTTATATTACAGCTACAATAATGATTTTGTCCTAGAAAATATAAACCTAGAAATTCTAGAAGGTGAATTCTGGGGAATAATTGGTCCCAATGGAGCAGGAAAATCTACTCTATTGAAAATAATTGTTGGTATTTTAAAACCCCAAAAGGGAAGTATAAAAGTTTTCAACAAAGAAATCAAATATTTAAAAGATGAAAAAAAATTAATTGGCTATGTTCCACAGAAACCTAATATAGAAAAGTATCTTCCATTAAAAGTAACAGAAATTGTAGCTTTAGGAAGAAGGATTGTAAATGATTGGAAAAAACTTTCTTCTCATGATAGAGAGATTATACAAAAACTCATGGAAGAACTAGAAATAGAAGATTTAGCAAATAAAATCTATGGTGAACTTTCGGGAGGCCAACAGCAAAAAGTACTTATCGCAAGAGCATTAGCTCAACAGCCTAAATTATTAATACTAGATGAACCAACAATAGGAGTAGATATGAAAACTCAATCAAAATTTTATAGCTTATTAAGAAAATTAAAAAAAGCGAGAATATCTATAATATTAGTGTCTCATGATATAGGAATCATCAGTAAAGAAGTGGATAAACTAGCTTGTCTTAATAGTAAACTATATCTTCATGGTTGTCCTAAAGACATTAAAATTCACACTGCTCTAAAAGAAGTCTATGGTGAAGATTTCCTTCTTCTCACCCACGAAGAGGAGGAGTAAGACTTGGAAATCTTAAGCTACGCTTTTGTCCAAAGAGCTTTACTAGCAGGAATGCTTATAAGCATTATATCGAGCGTAATTGGAATTTATTTAATCTATCGGGGTCTTTCTTTTATGAGTGCAGGAATTAGTCATGCAGTTTTTGGGGGACTTGCCATAGGATATTTGTTAGGAATAAATATAACTCTTACTTCTCTTTTATTTACCCTTCTTATCATATGGATAATGCCCTTTATTGTGAGAAAATCTAAATTAAAACAAGATATTCCTATAGGAATCTTTTATTCTTCCTCCATGGCTTTAGGAGCGCTTCTTCTATCTTTCCATCAGGGATACACTACAGATCTTTTCAGTTTTCTTTTTGGTAGCATCTTATCTATTAAGGATGAAGATTTAATTATAACATTAATTTTTACGGTAATTTTAACAATCTTTTTTCTAAGAAATTATTGGAAAATAATATTCATGATTTTTGATCAAGAAACAGCAGAAGCTTCAGGAATAAATGTCTTTAAGTTAGAAGGAGCAGTCCTTACCTTAACGGGTATTGCCGTTGTCCTTATAAGTAAATTGGTAGGTATCATTTTATCATCAGCCTTGATAATAATTCCAGCTGCCACTCTTGTACCATATATAAAAGATATGCGGAAATTAATAGTTTATACCATATTCCTAAACTTGATGTGTATAATTTCAGGATTGATTTTATCCTATTATTTCAATCTACCCACAGGTTCTACTATTGTGATAATCGCTACCCTTGTATTTTTAATCTCGTTGTTTAAATAACTTCTTCTACTCTTTCAAAAACTTTTTTCAAAAGAGTTTCTTCTATAACTTCCGAAGCAGCCCCAATAGGCCCTGTTAAACCTCCTAGCTTTGTGGTAATAATTTCTGGAATTGGAGGAAAAGCATGCAAATTAACTATCCTTCTTACAGGTTCTAAAAGTAAATCTTCTGCTTTAGAAAGCCCTCCAGCTATAATAATCATCTCTGGATTAAAAAGATTAATTAAATTAGCTATACCAATTCCTAAATATGTTCCCATCTCCTCAAAAATATTTAAGATAAATCTGTCCCCATTTCTACCTGCTTCTATGATTTCATCTAAAATCTCATCTTTTGATTTATTTTCAATATTTACACGAGTATAAGCATTTTTTTGTATACCTTCCATTACCTTTTCAAACAAAACTTGAGTAGAAACATAACTCTCTAAACATCCATAACTTCCACATTTGCACTTTTTTCCATTTCTTTCTACAATAGTATGACCAAATTCTCCTGCTCTATCATCAGGGCCTCGATAAAGCTTACCATCAAGAACCAAGCCAGCACTAACTCCACTCCCCACTCTAACGCAGATTATATTGTCTTTACCTATTCCCGCTCCATACCAAAGCTCTCCATAAGCTACTGCTTTTACAATATGTTCAATAAATACAGGAACATCCTTTATATAACGAAGTAAAAATTCTTTAATATTAGCATTTCTCCATCCTAAATTTGGAGAAAAAATACAAGTCCCTTCTTTTCTATTTATTGTTCCCGGAACAGCAATACCTACCCCAATTATCTCCTCTTTGTTAACATCCTTAGTAAGGACCCCATAAACTTGTATTACTCCCGTTAAAACAGTATTCACATCAGTAGAATCTAAGTTAATGATCTCTTTCCTTAATATCTTTCCTGAAAGAGACATAAGTATTCCTGTTATTTTATCCTTTTCGATCTCTATTCCAATAGGATAGTAACCTATCTCATTTAAAGTCAATTCTATAGGCCTTCTTCCCACTTTTGTTATTTGTGCAGGAGATTCTTTAACAATACCCACACTTATTAAATTTTCCACAATATTAGAAACAGCAGAAGGACTTAATTTTGTTATTTTAGAAATATCATATCGAGAAATAGGACCCATTCTCCTAATAGTGTCTAAGACTAATGAAATATTAGCTATTCTCATGCTTTTAATATTCACTGGTCTCAAAATATTACCTCCAATCACATAAAAATTTTTTTTCAATAAAAAATTATATTATTTAGAAAAAAGATAAGTCAATAAAGACTTAAAATATGATAAGATAAAAAAGAAGGAGGTATAAAAAATGAATGGAGAAATTATTCAGATAATTGAAAAAATGCAAAAAAATGAAATTACTGAACACTACATATACAAAAAGCTATCCCAATGGGAAAAATCAGAAAAGAACAAAAGAGTATTTGAAGAGATTTCCAATGACGAATTAAAGCACTATAATGAACTTAAAAGATACACTCTAAAAGACATAAAACCAGGTAGAATCAAAATTTTCATAACCCTTTTACTAACTAAACTTTTAGGATTTACTTTTACTACCAAATTAATGGAAAAGGGAGAAGACAAAGCCATAGAGGAATATCAAAATATAATACTCTCGAATTTTGAATTAAGAAACATAATTGAGGAAGAAAAAAAGCATGAACAAGCCCTTCTAGAAATATTAGATGAAGAAAGATTAAACTACGTTGGATCAATGGTTTTAGGACTTTCTGATGCTTTAGTAGAACTTACAGGAACTTTAACAGGACTTACCTTTGCTTTTCAGAATACAAAAATGATCTCGCTATCAGGATTAATAACAGGAATAGCTGCTGCTCTATCAATGGCTGGCTCTGAGTATCTTTCTACTAAAGCCGAAGAGTCTAGTAGAAATCCTCTTAAATCGGCTATAATTACAGGAATAACTTATATATTAACAGTATTTATTTTAATTCTTCCTTATCTATTTACTGACAAGTATATATTTGCTTTGATTTTAGCTTTAATCTTTTCTATTTTATTAGTATTAATTTTCAACTATTATATCTCTGTAGCAAAAAATTGGTAGAAGTGGTAAAACCAAATATTAGAGCAATTACGGCTATAGGAGAGGAACATTTAGAAACTTTTGGATGCCTTGATGATGTGGTATTGGGCAATGGCGAGATATTCCATC
>CALHTV010000116.1 GCA_938039765.1 uncultured Dictyoglomus sp.
TTTTACCACAAGTAGATTTTGTACTTGAAAAATTTATATCTTAGGTTATATTTAGTATAAATTATCTAAGTTAGGAGCTGAAAAAAATGAGAGAAAAAATTAAAGAACTTCTTGAAAAGGTTAGGTCAGGGCAAATTTCTGTGGAGGAAGCTATTGATACCCTAAAAATTCTTCCATACCAAGATTTGAGTTTTGCTAAGATTGATCATCTGAGAGTGCTGATAAAAGGATTTCCAGAGGTTATCTTTGCTCAAGGAAAAACCTCAGATCAAGTGATTAGTATAATGTTGCACCTATTAAAGGTTAATAATAGAGTAATAGCTACTAGAGCAAGTTTGGAGACTTTTGAGAAGCTTAAGAATTTTATTCCTGATGCTATTTATTTTGAGGAGGCTCGAATAATTGCTGTATTAAGAAAAGAAGTAGAAAAAAGGGGAAAAGTAGTAGTAGCTTGTGCAGGTACTGCAGATCTTCCTATCGCTGAAGAAGCTTCAGTGACTGCAGAGATTATGGGAAGTTATGTAGAGAGAATATACGATGTTGGGGTCGCAGGTTTACATAGGTTGATAGATCAATTAGATAAATTTTATTCTGCAAATGTGGTCGTTGTAGTAGCTGGTATGGAAGGAGCTCTTCCTTCAGTGATAGGAGGAATAATAGCAAAACCTATAATAGCAGTTCCTACAAGTATAGGCTATGGGGCTAATTTTAATGGACTCTCTGCCTTGTTAACCATGTTAAATAGTTGTGTTCCTGGTATTGCAGTGGTTAATATAGATAATGGCTTTGGGGCAGGATATTTAGCTAACATGATTAATTTAATGGTGGAGGGAAGATAGATGAAGACTTTATACCTTGACTGTTTCTCTGGGGTAAGTGGAGACATGCTCTTAGGAGCTTTGCTTGATTTAGGGGTAGATGGAGAAGAATGGAAAAAGGCACTTAAAAATATACCTCTAGAAGGATACAAAATAGAAATTTCTAAAAAGCAAAAAGGGGCTCTATGGGGAACAGATGTAAATATTGTTATTGAGGATAATACCTCTTATAGAAATCTGGAAGAAATAATGAAAATTGTAGAAAGTAGTTATTTATCTAAGGAGTTGAAAAATAAAGCTCAAAAAATTTTTTATAAGATTGCAGAAGCGGAATCAAAGATTCATAATGAACCTATAGAAGAGGTACATTTTCATGAGATAGGAGCTATAGATACTATAATTGATGTATTAGGCTCTTTGATTTTGCTGGAGATGTTAGATGTAAAAGAAATCTATTCTTCGCCTTTACCTTTAGGAAGCGGTTTTGTTAATACTTCTCATGGGATTATTCCTGTTCCTGCTCCTGCTACTTTAGAGATTTTAAGAGGATTTCCTGTATATAGAGATGGTAGAGAAGGAGAGTTGGTAACTCCAACAGGAGCAGCAATTGTGGCCACTATTGCAAAGTTTGTTAATAAGATTCCAATTATGAAAGTAGAAAAAATAGGATATGGTTGTGGTAAAAAGGATTTTCCATATCCTAATTTGCTTAGGGTTTTTTTAGGGGAATTAACAGAAAACACACCTGAGGAAGAGAGGAATGTTGTTTTAGAGAGCAATATAGATGATATGAATCCTCAGATTTTTGGTTATCTTTCAGAAGTTCTTTTTAAAGAAGGAGCATTAGATGTTTTTTTAACACCGGTATATATGAAGAAGGGAAGACCAGGAGTTTTATTAAATGTTATTGCTCCTTTATATTTGGAAGAAAAATTGGCTGAGGTTATAAAACAGGAAGGGAATAACTTGAACATAGAGGTTCAATTGAATAAATCACTGTCGGCTATGAGCTTTGATAAATATAGTGACAAAATTCTTTCCATTCAATTTACCCCGTTAGAGGTAAAGGGAGACACATATTCTAACATAAGTTACGTAAGTCTGAAAAAATTGAAACTCACAGATGAAAGTGGAGTTGTTATTGAGGTTTCTGGTGAAAGCATACAGACAACTAAGGAAGTTGTTGTAAATTCACTTTCAAGATATGATTATAATAAGGACGGTCTCCTAAGCATAGGTGATATATCTATGTCCTCAGCGGTGGAAAGTGATTATAATTTGAGAAGAATAGCGCAAGAGGCAGGCTTTTATGAGTATAAGCGAGTCTTATATTTTGGTTTTGATGGAGCAGGTAATGGATTTGCAAAGAAGTTCAACAAAACAGGCAAGCCATTAGCGGATAGATTTCCTACTCCTGTAATGGATGAATTTTTACATAATGGCACTGTCACCTTTGACTCAAAGGGATGTGTGCCGACAAACTCCGGAAATAATTGGACTGCAATCATCCATGGAATAAATACTAAGGCGGTAACCTCCATGTACAGGATAGACAATGCTGCTGCAGAAAATAAGTATTTTCCAGATAAAGAGAAATACAAATCCTTCTTAAAAGTATCAAGAGAGAGTATGCCAAGCAGAAGAATTTGTGTTAATGCTGTGTGGTCTCCAATAATGTATGGAATAGTTGAAAGTTCCATTGGTGCAGAATTTCATACAGCAGAGGGCAATGAAGAGAATAAGGATACAATACTGACAGATAATATAGTTGAATATATAAAATCTGGCAAATTAATTAACACATCTATAATGTTTACAGTCTTTAACGGAGTTGATTACAGAGGTCATATGAGTGGGTGGTACACTGATAGCTTTTACAACGAACTCACCTTAGCAGACAGTAACTTTGGACGAATTTTAAAGGCTCTAAAAGACGAAAGGCTCGCAGAGGATTCACTCATTATAGTAAGTTCAGACCATGGTGGAAGAGGTAAAGGACATGGCTGTGCTCAACCAGAGTATGTTAATACCTTTATTGGACTTCAAGGGAGGACAATAAACTCAGGAAAAGTAATAAAAGGCGGCGAAAATAGAGATATTCCAAGTCTTGTAGCGAAAGGGCTGAATCTGAGTTGCGATCCAACCTGGCAGGGGAAAGTATTTAACAAGGAAATTTTTCTGTCTCAAAGAAAGCTGTGTGATAGCTACGAAAC
>CALHTV010000117.1 GCA_938039765.1 uncultured Dictyoglomus sp.
TATATCATCATAAATATACCAGTCTAAAGAATATTTGTAGTTTTCATCTCTCCACTTTTGAATTACTGTATTGAAATTTCTGAAAGAAATAAAAACTTTTTCGAAGTTAAATCCTGTGCTAAGTTGACTTAAAAAAGATTCTTCAAGATTTATTTCTCTTATATTTTTACTGCTTGCAATGTTTTGTATTAAAGAACAGGTTCTACTATAATCCCAAACTATTTCTAAGGCATTTTCCGGAGCTCTTAAATTTCCTTTTCTATCTATTAATTGGACTATGCCAGTAATGAATAAATCTCTATCAGGTGGTTTTTTACCTTCTCTAAATTCATGCTCGTTTATTTCAATTATGCTTTCAAAGAGAGTTTTATTAAATTCCTGAGGAACAGCATCGTACAAAATAATTCCTGATAATATTCTATTTATAAGAGCTGGATCGAAATCTTGTCTTCCTATGAATCCTGTTCCAATATTTCCTGTAAGGATTACTCCAAACCCCTTTTTAGCAAGCACTTTTTGACCCTTAAACTCATTCCCAAATATATCAAGGTCTGTTTCCCTTCCGTTTGCCATATCATTATATACTTTATCTAAAAATGCGTTTAATGCAGCAAGAGTTTCCGGCGGAAGATAATTAAATTCATCGAGGATAAGTATAACACCATTTTCTGCTGCTTCTCTAACTGCTCCTGCGATTACTTTTGTAATTAGCTGAGGAATGCTTAATCGATTCTTGATTATCTCTTGAATATATTCTTTACCCTTGTTTATTTCTTCTTCAGAATATTTTTGTTCTTTAGCATATTTAACAAATTCTTCAATTGCTTGTTTGATAATATCAGGAATTTTTTTAGGATCCACTTTTTGGACTTCTAAACCTACTCTTTGAATCAGATCTTCGGGTAGCATCCTAAAATGACAGGGTACAAATACATAACCTTCACTTGATAATATTCTAGCAATAGCTTTAGCAGTTGCTGTTTTACCAGTTCCCGTTCCTCCTAACAAAGTTGCTACCCCCGTTGTCTTAAGATTATTCTCTACTGCTTCGAGCGTTTTTTGAAAACGCTCTAAAACTGCTGGAGTTTTGATTATCCCATAAGTTTCGTACTCCTCTTTCCATTCTCTTAACTTAAGAATCCAATGTGCTAAAAAAGCCTCTGGTGATTTAAAAGCTAAAGATTCTATTTTTTCTTTTATTCTTTTTACTGTCTCCTTTAATTTTTGTAAAACCACAGCATTCATAGGATCCTTAGCGATTTCTGTATCTGATTTTTTACATAATTCTTCGTATTCTTTAATTTGTTTTTCCAATTTTTCTAATGCTTTCTTTCTTTCATTTCTTTCCCTCATAAACTGCAGAAGTTTTCTCATAGACTCTCTTTCTAATCGTTTTTTTTCTTCTTCACTACCTAATAATTCCTCAAGATTTCTTAATTCTTCCTTTAAACTTTCAATGTCTTTTACAATATCTTCAAAAGGTGAAGGAATTTCTTCTGCTTCTGAGCTATATTTTCCTTCAATTGAGCTATATTTTCTTTCAATTACAGATAGCTCTTTTAAAGTTTCAATGATTTCTTTCATGAGAGGATTATTTGTAGTTTTTCTTAAAAAATCTTTCAATCTTTGTAAATGTCGTTCAAGTCCTCTATATTTAAGATATAAATCCTTATAATATTCTTCTCTGCCGTTTTTTGGTTGCTCTATGCTCATAAATTTATTTCTTTGAATAAAATAAATAAAATAAAATTAATATATTATATTACAATATTACATAAAAAAGAAATAATTTAAAAAAACAAATTAAACGTAAGACATTAATTTTCCCGGCCATTTAATCAGAATTTTTCTTATTTAATATCAAACTATGAATTATATATTATTAATCTAAATTAATCCAATTAAATGTAATATGTTTTTATGCTATAATTTAAATAGCCCATAGCAAAAAAGCCGATAATAAATTTTAAAGAAGAATTAAAAATGTAATGTTTTCTAAACTTTTAAGAAAGAATGATATTCATATGGGAGAGTGGGGCAAATCTAAAAGACGAGATAAATTAAATGAATAGCTAAAAACTTTTTAACAGTTAATGTTTAGGAATATAGATAAGGTATTAAATAGTGAAAGTGAAGATAGAAATTATATTTTAGTTTAAAAACAAAATTTTCAACATTGAAAGGAAAAAGAATTCGAATAAGATGAAAATACCTTCAAAAAAAGATTTAATAAAAATTAGTGATTATATTTGGGAAATTCCTAAGAGTTTTCGTGAAGATATGAAAGTTCCTGCGCGTATTTTTGCTTCTGAAGAAATGTTGGATGAACTATTTAAGGATAGAAGCTTATGGCAATTAGTGAATAATACAACACTTCCCGGAGTATATAAATATGTTTTAGCAATGCCTGATGCGCATGAAGGTTATGGAGCATGTGTGGGAACAGTGGCTGCTTTTTTGAAAGAAGAAGGAATTGTTTCACCCGGAATTTGTGGTTATGATATCAACTGCGGTGTCAGGCTGTTAGTATCTCCTTTCTTTTATGAAGAAATTAAAGATAAAATCCCGAAATTAACTGAACAGATTTTTAAGGAAGTTCCATCTGGTGTTGGTCGAGGTGGTTTTTGGAAACTAAATAACGATGAAATGAATAAAGTTTTGTCTGAAGGAGCAAAATGGATTTATGAAATTGGCTATGCTGAAAAAGAAGATTTATCT
>CALHTV010000118.1 GCA_938039765.1 uncultured Dictyoglomus sp.
ATATTCCTGACATTGATATAGAAAGTGAAGAAGAGATTTTAAACGAAATATTAGAAGAGAGCGAGGAGGAAGAAGAATGAGTAATGATAAGGCTTCAACTAAACCTACTAAGTTTGTTTATTCTTCAGGAAAAAAGAAATACTGTATATTTTGTAGTGAAAAGGTAGAATATATTGATTATAAAAATGTGGAGAAACTTAGAAGATTTATGACAGAGAAGGGTAAAATAATACCCAGAAGAATAAGTGGTAATTGTGCAAGACATCAAAGGCAACTTAGTACTGCAATTAAAAGAGCAAGGTATATGGCTTTGCTTCCATATGTTGTTAAGTAAATGTTTCCAAAATAAATCTATAAAGATAAAAGGAGGGCTGTAAGGCCCTCCTTTATACTAAATTATGAGGCGAGAAAGAGTTCAAAGTTTAGTAGAAGGAGGCTTAATAACAGCTGTAAATATCGTTTTGTTATGGCTTTCTTACTGGATTTTTCCCTTAATTTATCTTGCTTCTTTACCTCTTCTTATTCTTACCTGTAGGAATGGGTTAAGAATAGGTTTTTTATCACTTTTTGTCTCTACTATTCTTTTGTCTTTAGTGATTAGCCCTTTTAACGCTATATTTTTGGCGCTTCCCTCAGGATTGTTTGGGATTTTTTTGGGATACGGATTACTTAAAAAATTTAATCTCAAATTTTTAATAATAGGAGGTTTTTTCCTTCTTCTCTTTTTAAAGATTGTGGGAATTTATGCTTCTGTGATACTTTTTAAAATGCCTTTTGAAAAGATGTTTGGTATTGAAGCTATCAGAGAAGGATGGCATAAATCTCTTGAAATTGCTAATAGGTATTTTCATGTTTCAAGTGAAGATGATTTTGTAAAGATTCAGAACAAATTTTTAGAGAATTTACATATATTTATTCCTTATTTTTTAATTATGTCCACCTTGTTTCAAGTATTTTTGAATTATATGATTGTAGAAAAGGTGCTAAAAAGGTTTAAAATAGAAGCTCCTCCTCTTCCTAAGATTGAGAAATTAAGGATTCCTAAAAAGTTCTTCATTTATATTTTTATCCTATATATTATCTTAGTTTTTCTTAATTTTCCCTATAGAGATTATGCATTATCTAATTTGGGACTTATTTTGCAATCTTTTGCCCTTTTGAATGGATATATTTTTACTTGGGTAGTTTTAAAATCCTTTATTCACAATATCTGGCTAAGATGGATATTTTTTTTACTATTTGTCTTGAATCCAATTTTTGGGAGTATAATATTTATTGTAGGATTTATTGATATTTTTTTCCCTTTAAGAGAAAAACTTATTTGGGTAAAGGAGTAGAGTTTTATGAAAAAGATTAAGGTTTTATTATTAAAAGATGTGAACAACTTAGGAAAAAAAGGAGAGGTTGTTGATGTAAGTGATGGTTATGCGCGGAATTATTTGTTTCCCAGAGGTCTTGCAAGAGAGGTTACAGAAGGCATGTTGGAGCATTTGAAATTACAAGAGCTTTTTCAGAAGAAAAAAGAGGAGAAATTACTTGAGAAGTATAGGAAAGAAAAAAGCATCATTGAGGGTGAGGTGTTCGTAATTAAAGCGAAAGTAGGGGAAAAGGGTAAGCTTTTTGGATCGATTACAAGTAAGGATATAGCAGAGGTAATTTCCAAGAAACTTAAATTGGATATAGATAAAAGGCAAATAGACTTAGAAGAACCTATAAAATCTCTTGGAGAATATAATGTGGAGGTAAAGCTTCATCCTCAAGTGGTAGCTAATGTTAAGATTCTAATAGAGGCTGAGTGATTATGAAGAATAAAGAGGACATATTAGGCAGAGTTCCTCCTCATAATGAAGAGGCAGAACAGGCTGTCTTGGGAGCAATGCTTCTTTCTCGGGATGCTATTGCAAGAGTTATTGAAATTTTGCATTCTGATAGTTTTTATTATGAGCATCATGGC
Source organism: uncultured Dictyoglomus sp. (assembly GCA_938039765.1). Classification (GTDB taxonomy): domain Bacteria; phylum Dictyoglomota; class Dictyoglomia; order Dictyoglomales; family Dictyoglomaceae; genus Dictyoglomus. Next base: position 1,955 of record CALHTV010000118.1, read on the forward strand.
ATCATTTTTAGGGTTATAGTGGAACTTTTTGAAAAAGGACTCCCCGTAGATTTAGTTTCTGTAACTGAGGAACTAAGAAGTAGAAATCTACTAGACAAAGTGGGGGGAAGTGTTTATTTAGCTTCACTCTTAGATGTAGTTCCTACAGCGGCCAATGTAGAGTATTATGCTAACATAGTTTCTGAAAAAGCTCTTCTTAGGAAGTTAATTAATGCTGGGACAGAAATAGTTTCGTTGGGATATAGGGAAAATGAATCTCCGGAACTTTTAGTAGATAAAGCCGAGCAGTTGATTTTTGAAATAGCTCAACGTCATCGTTTCAGAACTCTTGTGCCTCTGAGAGAAATTTTAGCGAAAAGTTTTAAAGAAATAGAAAGACTTCATCAAACAGGTAAGCCTTATACAGGTATTCCTACAGGATTTTGGGATTTAGATAGAAAAACAGGAGGACTCCAGCCTTCTGATCTTATCATTGTAGCTGCTCGTCCTGGAATGGGCAAGACCTCCTTCTGTTTAAATATTGCACAGCATGTGGCTCTAGAAGAACATTTACCAGTAGCAATTTTCAGCCTTGAAATGTCAAGTTTTCAGCTTGCTTTAAGACTTTTAGGATCTGAAGCTCAAATAGATATACATAGATTAAGAACAGGACAGATAAGAGAACATGAATGGCCGAAGTTGGCAAGGGTCTTTGGAAAACTTGCAGAAGCACCTATTTTTGTGGATGATACTCCCGATCTAAACGTTATTGAGATGAGAGCAAGAGCAAGAAGATTAAAGGCAGAACGAGGCTTATCTCTTATTATTGTTGATTATTTACAGCTGATCAGGCTTTTGGATAGAGATAAAAGTGAACATCAACAGATATCGGAGATTTCAAGAGGATTGAAATCTTTAGCTAGAGAACTTGAGGTACCTGTAATTGCTATTTCGCAACTCTCTAGGGCTGTAGAGACTAGAGCTGAGAGAAGACCTCAGTTATCTGATTTAAGAGGATCAGGAGGGTTGGAACAAGATGCAGATGTGGTGATTTTTATCTATAGAGAAGGGTATTATAAGGCACAAGAAATGGAAATAGAGTCAGAGATGCCAGAAGAAGTAGAAATTATTATTGCAAAACAAAGAAATGGTCCTACAGGAACAGTTAAACTATTATTCTTGAAGAATTCTACATCTTTCAAATCTTTAAGTTTGAGAGAGGAGGCTTAAAGAAGTTTGACTATATAGTTATAAAGGTTTATAATTTTTTCAAGCTTGATCTTAAAAAATAATTAACTTATTAATTTTTAAGGAGGGACATTAATGGACGAAAGAGAACAGATATTGTCATTAGTTATTTCTCTAGAAGATCAGGAGGAGATAGAGAGATATTTAGGACAGTTCCTTGCTGAATCAAAAGCTAAAGCAGCTCTTTTAATAGATAAAAGTGGGACCGTAATTGGAGGAAGAGGAACCGCTTCTCAATTTGATTTCGTTACTATTTCTGCTTTGGCTGCTGGAGCATTTTCTGCGACTCAGGAATTAGCGAAGCTTTTAGGAGAAGAGGAATTTTCTTTAATTTTCCACCAAGGAAAAAGGAATCACTTACATATTTCTCATATTGAGAGGCAAGTGCTTCTGTTAGTTATTTTTGATGACTCTACTACTCTTGGTATGGTTAGACTCTTTGCTCAAAAAGCTTGCGAAAACTTAGCCAAAATAATTAAAAAGATCAGAGAAAAGCAAAAGGATATACCTAAGGCTGAGTTTAATTTTAGCGATATAGAAGATTTTTTCAAAAAGTAAAAAATAAATGGAAAGGTGAAAAAATATGGCGGTTTTAAACTATGCTGCAAGGGAGATTACTTGTAAGATTGTTTACTGTGGACCTGGATTGAGTGGTAAAACTGTTAATTTACAGCAAATTTATAAGATGGTTTCTCCTGACCGACGTGGCGAACTCGTTTCCTTAGCGACAGAGACTGAGAGAACTTTATTTTTTGATTTTTTGCCTTTAGATTTAGGTACTGTTCAAGGATTTAAATTAAGATTTCAGCTTTATACTACTCCTGGACAAGCTCTTTATGAAGCAAGTAGAAAATTGATATTGAGAGGAGTAGATGGTTTAGTTTTTGTGGTGGATTCTCAGAGGAGTAGATTAGATGAGGATGTCAGAATTTTTGAGGCTTTGAAAAAGGAACTTGCAGCAGTAGGTTATGATTTTAACTCTCTTCCTTTTGTTTTTCAATATAACAAAAGAGATTTACCTGATATTGTTAGTGTAGAAGAGTTAAATGAAAAATTAAACCCTGATGGAAAATATAAATATTTTGAGGCCGTAGCTATTGAGGGAAAAGGTGTAATGGAGACGTTAAAAGCTATTTCCCAGGAGGTTTTGTTAAAACTTACCCGTGGATGAGAGGAAGATTTTACTCATAAAAATTGGTGGAAGTGTTTTTGACAAGTTTACTCTTTTTTTGTCTTTTATTAAGAAATTATATTATGAGGAGAATTACAAAATTGTTTTATTACATGGTGGTGGAAATGAAATAAGTTATTGGATGAAGAAGCTAGGAATAGAACCTAAGTTTATAAAAGGAAGAAGAGTGACTGATAAGGAGACTTTAAAAATAGTAGAAATGGTTCTCTCAGGTAATGTACAAGGGAAAATAATTGCAGATATAAAGAGGGAAGGATTGAAAGTTGTAGGTGTAAATGGAAAGTCAATTTTTCATTGCAAAAAGTTAATAATAGATGATATAGATCTAGGTTATGTTGGAGAAGTTACAAGGGTTGAAACTTTACCTATAGAAAAATTGCTTGAGAATAGTTATATAGTAGTAACCTCATCTCTGGGTATAGACGAAGAAGGAAATTCTTATAATATAAATGCTGATTCTGCAGCTCTTTCTTTAGGAGTTTCTTTAAGGGTTAATAGATTAATATTTTGTACCGATGTTCCAGGTATAATAGTTAGCGAAGATGGGGGGGAAAGAGTTTTGAGTAAAGTATCTATAGAAGAGGCAAGGGAACTGATAACAACTGGAAAAGTAACAGGAGGGATGATTCCAAAAGTTGAGGCGGCGATAACAGCAATAGAGAATGGAGTGGATATAGTACAAATATGGGGTGGTAGTGATTTTGAGAAAGCTTGGAATATGGAAGAAGGCACAGTTTTTACAAATAAGAAGTAAGGGGGATCTTAATGGGTGAGGAAAAAATATATGAAGAAGAAATAAGTTTAGTAGATTTGTTTTATCTTATTTGGAAAAAAAGAAGTCTTGTTATTTCTTTATTTGTTATTTCGGTAATCATAGCTTTAATTTATAGTTTGCTTTCTCCTAAGATCTATGAGGCTAAAACTGTTATACTCTTACCTCAACAGGCAAGTACTACTTCTTCAGCCTTAAGTTTAATTGCTCAGAATTTACCAATCTCCTTAGGCCTTCCTTCTACGCCTTCTGCTAATATGGTGGCTATTCTTAAAAGTAGATCTGCTGCAGAGTATGTTTTCAATAAGTTGAATCTTAGAGATTATTTTAGAGAAAAAAATTACGAAGATGCATTGGAAGAATTAATGAAAAGTATAAAAGTAACTGTAAATGATAAAGAAAATACAATAATTTTGACGGCTGAAGCAAGAGATCCTAAACTTGCTGCAGATATTGCTAATACATATGTGGAAGCTT
>CALHTV010000119.1 GCA_938039765.1 uncultured Dictyoglomus sp.
TAGGAATTCTTCTCTTGGCAGGTATACTCCTTGGTAGATACTTTTGTGGTTGGTTGTGTCCCTTTGGATTTATTCAGGATTTATTATATAAAATTCCAACTAGAAAACTTAATATTGAAAATAGATATGCCACTTTTATAAGATGGAGTGTTTTAATCTCTCTAGTAATTATAATACCCTACATCACTCTGGAGCCTTGGTTTTGTAAACTTTGTCCTGCAGGGACTTTAGAGGCTGGAATTCCTCAAGTTCTAATTAATCCTCCTTTGAGAAGACTTATAGGTTTTCTTTTTTTTATAAAGATTTTAATTCTTTTAGTCTTTGTTATTTCTAGTATTTTTATATCAAGGCCCTTTTGTAGATTTATTTGCCCCTTGGGGACGATCTTATCTATATTTAATAAAGTTTCTTTTTATCATTTAGAAGTTGACTCCTCATGCACAGAGTGTAGTCTTTGTAAGCTAAAATGTCCTGTGAATATAGAGGTTTTTGAGGAACCTAATTCTCCTCACTGTATAAGATGTCATGAGTGTTTTTCTTGTGGAAAAGTAAAATGGAAAATAAAATAAAAAGAGGGTGTTATAATGAAAATTTCCTTTTATGGGGCTGCTGGTGAAGTTACAGGATCGTGCTTTCTTGTAGAAAATTCTTATAAATATCTCGTAGATTGTGGTATATTTCAGGGAAAATCAGAGAGAGAAAATGAATCCCCATTTCCTTTTAATCCACGAGATATAAAAGCTGTTATTCTTACTCATGCCCATTTAGATCATTCAGGAAGAATTCCAAAACTTGTTAAAGAAGGTTTTAATGGAAAGATATATGCTACTTATCCTACTATAGAACTTTGTGAAATATTATGGCTTGATACTGTTAAGTTAATGAAAGAGGAAGTGGATAGGATAAATAGGAAAAAATTAAGGTCAGGTAAACCCTTGGTAGAGCCTCTCTATACAGAAAGAGAGGTAGAAAGAGCTATGAAACTTTTTGAGCCAGTGCCTTATGATGAAGTAATAGATCTTTCGGATATAAAGATAAGATTTAGGGATTCGGCTCATATTTTGGGAGCTTCTTCTTTGGAACTTTGGGGTAATGGTACTAAGATTGTATTTTCTGGGGATATAGGACCTGAAAACAATGTAATGGAAGGAAGTCCTTCGATTATTGAGGATGCTGATTATGTAATTTTAGAATCTACTTATGGGGACAGACTTCATAAAACTTTAGATGAGACTAGGAAGGAATTTGAGACAGTAATATTAGAGGCCTTAAACCAGAATGGAAAAATTCTTATTCCTTCCTTTGTTGTAGATAGGGCTCAAAGAGTTATGTATGAACTTTTGCTTCTTAGTCTTAAATATCCTTTTTTAACTAAAATACCTATATTTTTTGATAGTCCAATGGGTAAAAAGGTTACTGAGGTTTATGAAAAACATAGTAATCTGCTTTCAGGAGAGATTCAAAAATTATTTTTAGAGGGGATAAGTCCTTTTAATTTAGACAATTTAAAGTATCTTTCCACTTCTGATGAATCTAAAAGTATTAATGATATAGAAACAGGAATTATTATTGCTGGAAGTGGAATGTGTACTGGAGGGAGAATATTACATCATTTAAAGCATAATCTGTGGAAGGAAAATACCCATGTAATTTTTGTGGGATATCAAGCCCAAGGAACCTTAGGAAGAAAGATAGTAGATGGAGAAAAGATAGTGCATATTATGGGAGAGGAGATAAATGTTAAGGCTAAAGTTCATACTATTAATGGTTTCTCAGCTCATGCTGACCAGAGAGATCTTTTAAAATGGGCGGAATATTTTAAGGGAGACTCTGTTTTTGTTATAGTTCATGGAGAGCCAAAAGCTTCTCAAGCTTTAAGTCAGATTTTGCAACTTAAAGGTAGAAGAACACTTATTCCTACTTATGCTCAAAGTTTTGATCTTCAAAGGAAAGAAATGATCGCACCTAAAATTTCCCCAAGCTTCGAATTAGAACCTTTAATAGAGAATTTAAAAAGTTATGCTACAAAACTTAGTTCTAAAACTATATCTCAAGATCTAGAGACCTATTCTTTGTTGAAGTCTGTTCTTTATCTTTTGGAGGAGATAGATAGGAGGACAAGTTCCTTATGAAGAAAATTAAGATTAATTTATTTCTATTAATATTTCTTATATTTATTCTTTCTCCTTTAAGATCATCTTTAAGAGGAGATTTTGCGCTAAATATAATTAGAGAGATATCAAGAGAAGAATACATGGGAAGGCAAGCTGGAACTTTAGGAAACTTTAAGGCTTTAGACTTTGTAGGAAAGGAATTAAAACTTTTGGGTTTATCTGAAGTTATCTATCAGGAGTTTCCTGTGGAAGTTTTTGAATATAAGGATATTCCTAAATTAATTTTGAAATATGAGGAAAATGAAATAAAAAGTTATAAATATCGAGAAGATTTTAGAGATAGATTTTCAGGAAATTATGAAAAAGAAGCTTATGTAAGCTCAAATATTCAAGAAATTAAAAATTCTTTTTGGATAACATCATATAAAGGAAATATAAGTAGAGATATTGCAGTTGCTGATATCTATGGGGCTGAAGGAATAATTGTTGGCCTTTCTAGGAATATGGTGGATTTGTTATCTCAAAGGTCTTTATATTTTCTGAAAGAGAATATACCTGTAGTTTATGTTGCTCCGTGGGTTTACGAAGAAATATTAAGTTACTTAAAAAGTAAAAGACAGATTAAGATGTATTATAAGATTGAGTATAAGAAAGAAATAGATAAAGCTTATAATCTTTTATTTTATATACCCTCCGAAAGAAACACTAAAAAAACTATTGTCCTTACTGCTCATATAGACCATGTAGGAAGGGATTATGATGGGAGTTATTTTCCCGGAGCAAATGATAATGCGTCAGGAGTAGGTGTGCTTATGGAGATTGCGAAGGAACTTTTAGAAGGAGGTAACAGATATCCTTTTAATTTTTTATTTTTAATAACTAATGGAGAAGAAAAGGGACTTTTAGGGGCAAATTATTTTATGGAGAATCCTACTATTTCTTTGGAAGATGTAATTTTGAATATTAATTTTGATTGTGTGGGAAAAGGAAAAAAAAGGATTATAAGTTATAATTCTTATGCTAAAAAAATAGTAGAAAAATTGAGATTTATGAATAATGTTGAATTTGCTAAGGATGTTTTTATTAACGAGTCAGATCAATATTTGTTTCATCTTTATGAAATTCCCTTTTTGTTTTTTATAAATATTGAAGAAAATGGAGAAATTCCGAGTTTACATAATAAAACTGATACATGGAATAAAATTTCTAGAGAAAATCTCATGTATGTCATCAATGATTTCTTTAGTATAATAACGATGTTATCTTTAAATTCTTTTTAAAAATTTTTAGTTAGAATTATAATGAGGTTAATATGGTTTTTAGTTAAAATAAGGAGGAGTTTTTAAATGAAGAAAGCTATTTTAGTCATACTTCTCCTTTTAATGGTTTTTAATATTTATGGGGCTGTTCTTATAAACGGCGCAGGAGCTACATTTCCATATCCTCTTTACTCTCGGTGGTTTTATGATTTTGAAAAGGAGATGGGTATTAAGGTAAATTATCAGCCTATAGGAAGTGGGGCAGGTATAGAGCAGATTAAAGCAGGCACAGTAGATTTTGGGGCAAGTGATTCTCCAATTCTACCCTCAGATCAAAATAAATTTAATCTTATTATGGTACCAACTGTGGCAGGTGGAATAGCTATAGTATATAATCTTCCTGGAATTGGAAAGGGTTTAAAGCTTTCTAGGAGTGTTTTAGTAGATATCTTTCTTGGGAAAATCAAACTCTGGAATGATCCTAGAATTACTTCTTTAAATCCTAATTTTAAAATTCCTCCTATGCCTATTGTAGTTGTGAGAAGATCTGATGGAAGTGGTACTACGGATATATTTACTCAATTTTTGTCGGCTATAAGTCCCGAATGGAAGAATAAAGTTGGAAGTGGAACTTCTGTAAATTGGCCTGTGGGAGTTGGAGGAAGGGGTAATATGGGGGTTGCAGGTTATATAAAAAATACAGTAGGATCTATTGGTTATTTAGAGGTAGCTTATGCTTTGCAAAATAATTTATCTTATGCTCTTATTCAAAATAAGGAAGGGGCTTTTGTAGCACCTGAAATTAAGAATATTAAAAGTGCTTTAGAGAGGGTTAAGGTTCCTTCTGATTTCTATATCTATCCTGTGGACGCGCCTGGCAAGGAGAGCTATCCTATCGTAGGTTATACCTTTATACTAATAAGAAGAGATTTAAAAGATAAGGAAAAGAGAGAAGCGTTATTTAAATTAATGTCGTGGATATATGAGAAAGGAGATAAAATGGCAGAAGAACTTTATTATATACCTTTACCTAAAAATATTAAGGATTTAGCCTTAAAGAGATTAGAAATACTTAAGTAAAAAATTATGAAAAAGAATTTAGGAGATAAAATATTTAAAGGAATAGCTTTATTTTCAAGTCTCTTTGTGATACTACTTGTTTTTTTTCTATTCGTTGAACTTTTGATTTATTCTTTCCCTAGTATAAAAAAGTTTGGAATATACTTTTTTATCGATAAAATATGGGATCCTGTAACAGAAAGGTACGGAGCTTTGCCTGCCATATACGGCACTATAGTGACTTCTATATTAGCTTTATTAATCGCTTTTCCTTTAAGTATTGGAATTGCTATTTTTATATCTGAATTGGCTCCTCCAGCTCTTAAACGTCCTTTGTCCTTTATCATTGAACTTTTGGGAGCTATTCCAAGTCTTATTTATGGTATGTGGGGACTTTTTTCTCTTGCTCCTTTAGTACAGTTAAAAATAGGACCTTTCTTACAAAGAATTTTAGGATTTCTTCCCTTCTTTCAAGGATATCCTCTTGGAGTAGGATACTTAACGGCAGGTATAGTTTTATCAGTAATGATTATTCCTACAATTTCTTCTCTTTCTAGGGAAATTCTTATGGCAGTACCTATAGATCAGAGGGAAGCTGGATATGCTCTTGGCATGACTAAGTGGGAGGTTATATGGAAAATAGTGCTTGGAAATGCTAGGTCTGGAATTTTTGCAGCAGGAATATTGGGATTAGGTAGGGCTTTAGGGGAGGCTGTTGCAGTAACTATGGTTATAGGTAACTTTCCTAATATATCTGTTTCACTCTTCTCTCCTGGTGTGACCATAACAAGTGTTATTATTAATGAATTTGCAGAAGCTGCAGGACAGCTTAAAATATCTGTTCTTATGGAGCTTGCTCTAGTACTTTTTTTAATTACTTTTTTAATTATGGGACTTGCTCGATATTATATTTTAAAAAGGATTGAGGGAAGATGAGTTATAAAAAGAGAAAAATAGTTAATAAATTAATGCTAACCATAAGTGTTTTTACTTTTCTTATAGGAGCTTTCTTTCTTTTTTGGATTTTAGGAGACGTATTTTTAAAAGGGGCAAGATACATTAATTGGCGAATGTTTATCGAAGTTCCTAAACCTCCAGGAGTTCCAGGAGGCGGTATAGGGAATGCCTTGGTTGGAACATTTATATTAACCATATTAGCGAGTATCATAGGTGTTCCTATTGGAATCATGGTAGGAGTATACGTAAATGAATATGGGAGAGGAAAATTAGCATGGTGGACTAAGTTTTTAACAGAAGTTTTAACTAGCTTTCCTACTATAATTATAGGGGTGTTTGTATATATTATCTTGGTAGTCCCTATGAAGTCTTTTTCAGCTTTAGCTGGGGGTATTGCTTTGGGAATAATTATGCTTCCTATTATTGCAAAATCAGCTGATGAGGCCATAAAAATGGTGCCAATTTCTTTGAGAGAAGCAGCTTATGCTCTCGGAATACCAAAATGGAAAACCATTTTAAGAGTAGTTATTCCTTCGGCTTCTGGTGGTATTATTACAGGGATAATGATTGGTATAGCTAGGGTTATGGGGGAGACTGCTCCCTTGCTCTTTACCTCTCTTAATAATGTATACTGGAGTGTAAGTTTGACAAAACCTATAGGAAGTCTTACGGTTACCATATTTAATTATGCTACTTCTCCTTATGATGATTGGAGAAATATGGCTTATGCCTCAGCTTTTATTTTAGTTCTACTAGTTTTGTTTTTGAATATTATTGCTAGGTTATATGCTGGTAAAAGAAGGAAATAAATAGAAGGAGGAATATAAGTTGGATAAGATAAGAGTTGAAAATTTAAATGCATGGTTTGGAAGTATGCAAGTATTGAAAAATATAAATGTCTCTTTAAAAGAAAAGAAAATCTCTGCAATAATAGGTCCTTCTGGATGTGGGAAAACAACTCTTCTTAGATGTTTTAATAGGTTACATGAATTGGTTCCAGGAGCAAGGGTTGAAGGAAAAATTTTCTTAGATAACACAAATATATATGAAAAAGAAGTGGATCCTGTAATGGTGAGAAGAAGAATTGGTATGGTATTTCAGAGACCAAATCTTTTTAATCATATGAGTATATATGATAATGTGATTGCTGGCTATTTACTTAATAACACAAAACTATCAAAGGAGAGAAAAGACGAGATTGTAGAACGTAGTCTTAGATTAGCAGGAATATGGGAGGAAGTAAAAAATAGGCTTAGAGATTACCCATCTGCTCTATCTGGAGGTCAACAACAAAGGGTATGTATTGCAAGAGCTTTAGCAGTAGAACCTGAAGTTCTTCTTATGGATGAGCCTACCTCTGCATTAGATCCTATTTCTACCTACCGTATTGAAGAGACCATAAGAGAATTAAAAGAGGAAGTTACAATTATTATAGTTACTCATAATATGCAACAAGCTGCAAGAGTTTCTGACGAGACAATTTTTATGTATATGGGAGAAATTATTGAGGTTGGATCAACTTCTCAGATCTTTACAAATCCTAAACAAAAACTTACCGAGGACTACATTACTGGAAAATTTGGATAATCACTCATGTAGCTCTTTTAACTCTCCGGTCTCCATATAGTAAATTCTTTCAGCTACATTAGTAACATGGTCAGCAATTCTTTCTAAAAATCTTGCTATCATTAAGAGCTTTATCTGTTGAGGAGCTGTTTCAGGAGCATGTTCTATCTCTTCTACTATTTCATCGTATATTTTATAGTAAGTTCTGTCTATAGCATCGTCCTGTTCCACTACACTCATGATAAAGTTTATATCTCTATTTACGAAAGCGGCTAAGGAATCGCATAGAATTTTCTCTACTAATTCGAACATATTTATTAAATTTTGGTTGATAGGTAGAGGAGGCATTTTAATAAATTCTCGGGTAAACTTAGCTATATCTACACAATAGTCTCCCATTCTCTCAATATCACTTATTATTTTCATTGTAGCAGCAATTACTCTTAAGTCGTGAGCCATGGGCTGTTGAAGAGCAAGGAGTTTAAGGCATTTATCTTCAATTTCCCAATTGTATTTATCTACTATATCATCCATATCAATAACTTCTTCTGCAAGCTCTTCATCTTTTTTAAGAAGAGCAGACTTGCTTTTTTCTAACATCTCTTTTACTTTACTTCCCATCTCCATAAGGGAATTTTCTAATCTTTTTAACTCTTCAATAAAGTTCTGTCTTAGCAAATTCTTCCCTCCTTTTTGTAGTATTTCAAAATTATAACAATAATTTTGAAGTAAATACAAGGTCTTTTTAATTTAGAGGATATATACTATAATAAAATCGCTAAATTGAATTGATAGGGAAGGGGAAATGATTTTGGGTAAGTTTCCCAGAGGAAATGAGGTTTATAAGAAGACGCCTGCTCCTTTGATAAATTTGAAGGAACTTGTAGCTTGGTTCAGAATAGAGAAGTTTAGTGGGGTAATTTTAGGAGAAACTGGAAATATTTTAACAGAAATTCTTATTTTTGATGGTATAGTTCCTAAGGCATTCACTTATAAAGATAGTGAAATTCTTGCAGAGGATGATTATTCTATTGAAATTTTTGTAAATGATTTCTTAGCAAGGACGAGTATTATCT
>CALHTV010000120.1 GCA_938039765.1 uncultured Dictyoglomus sp.
AATTATTCTTTTTTCAGAAAGAAAAAGCAGTTGAGCTTACAAGTTGTGCTCCCAGTTTTTTGGCAAGTATTTTCGAAGAAATTATCAAAAAAAATGATAATTTATACTCTCTTGGTAACCGAGAAATTGTTCATAGAAAGGGACTATTCCTTTGATGGATTGATTAATAGGGTGACCCCAAAAGGAGGAATAACTGAAGAGGGCGTTAAAGGGATAAGGGAAAAAATTCATATTCTATTTGTAGATCTTAGACTATTCTAGTATAATTTAAGTTATACTAAAGATTAGAAAAGGAGAATACTAAATGGATGTAATAAAAAGGGAAGAACAAGGTTTGGCACTTCTTGATCGCATCCAGCCTCTTCTGCTTCTAAGTTCAATCTTGGTTGGACTTATTTTAGCTAAAGTATGGCCAAACCTTGCTGTAAAGCTTACTTCACTAGTAACAGTAGGTGTTTTTCTTGTGATCTATTTTGTAATGCTGGGAATAAATATGCAAAAAGTTATGCACGCCTTTACTCGATGGAAACCAACTCTATTAGCTATTGGTATAAACTTTTTGATCACACCTTTAATTGCTTGGACTATTGGTTATATATTCTTACGAAAAGATCCAGATATCTGGGTTGGTCTAATTCTATACCTTGTAACACCCTGTATTGGTTGGTATCTCGTATTCACTGACTTAGCCAAAGGGGATGTAGAATTAGGTGTTAGCCTTCTCTTTTGGAATGTTTTCTTGCAAATCGTATTATTACCAGTATATATGGGAGTGCTGGCTGGAACTGTGGTTCATATTGAGATTAGGAATATGTTACGTAGTGTGATCATATTTTTAGTATTACCACTAATTCTTGCAATTATTACCCGTTGGTTACTTAGACGATTTGGTATCTCTGTTGAGACTATGACAAAGAAAAATGTACTACCTTATTTAAAGACAGTAACATTGATGGTAGTTATCATAGCAATGTTTGCATCTCAGGGAGAAGTATTATTTGAGAATCCTTTAGTTGTTCTTAAAATGATTCTTCCTGGAATTGTCTTTTTTATAATAGCGTTTTTGATGTCTATTATTTCTGCAAAGTTATTTCATCTTACTTATCCTGAATTTGCTCTTTTAGTATTTACTACTACAGCACGTAACTCGGAAGCTTCTCTTGCAATTGCTGTTACAGCCTTCTCAAGTCCCTTGATAGCTCTTACTGTGGTAATTGGGCCTAGTATTGAGCTTCCTGTCCTTATTCTATTTTTGCGTATTGTGCTATTGATGAAAAAATCATTTAGCAATTATTCTAATTAAATTGGTTAACTTTTCCTTATTCTATACTATTTTAATATTTAAGCTGGGGCAAAATACCCCAGCCTTTATAGTACAGGTAAATATGTTTCTAACTCATAACCTGTAATCTGTCTTCTATAGTTATCCCATTCTATTTTTTTGTTTGCAATAAGGTTTGTAAAAACATGTTCTCCTAATGCCTTCTTTACTAATTCACTATTTTCTGTAATCTCTATGGCTTCAATAAGACTTCCAGGAAGACTTTCTATACCTCTTGCCCTTCTTTCTTCTTCAGTCATATGATATACATTCTCCTCCACTGGATCAGGAAGCGAATATTTTTTCTCAATTCCTTCAAGACCTGCTGCTAACATTACTGCAAAAGCTAAATATGGATTACAAGCGGGATCAGGAGCTCTATACTCTATTCTTGTAGCTTCTTCTTTTCCTGGTTTATACATGGGAACCCTTATAAGGTCAGAACGATTTCTCATGGCCCAGGAGATATATACAGGGGCTTCGTAGCCAGGAACTAATCTCTTATATGAATTTACCCATTGGTTAGTAACTAAAGTTATTTCTTTTGCATGTCTAATCAGACCTGCAATAAAACATTTTGCTGTTTGGGATAAGTGATATTTGTCGTTGGCATCGAAAAAGGCATTCTTTCCATCTTTAAACAAACTCATATGAACATGCATACCTGAACCATTTTGCCCAAAAAGAGGTTTAGGCATAAAAGTTGCATATACACCGTTCATATAAGCAACCTCTTTTATAACAAGCCTAGCGGTCATAACTGTGTCTGCCATTGTTAATGCATCTTTATATCTGAAATCAATTTCATGTTGGGAAGGTGCAACCTCATGATGGGTAAATTCTACATCAATTCCCATCTCTTCTAACATTAAAACTGTTTGATTTCTTAAATCTATAGCTTCATCTCTTGGGATTAAGTCGAAATATCCACCCCAATCTAATACTTCTGGGTGCGAGTTATTGAGTTTTAGGTAGAAAAATTCTAATTCTGGTCCCACATAGTAGGTAAAGCCCATTTCCCTAGCTCTTTGGAGTACTTTTTTAAGAACATACCTGGGATCTCCCTCAAAGGGTTTGCCACTTGGTTCTACAATAGTAGCAAACATCCTGGCTACTTTTTTATCCTTTGATCTCCAGGGTAAAAGGGAAAATGTGGATGGTTCAGGGAAAGCAATCATATCGCTTTCTTCTATCCTCGTATAACCTCTCACAGATGAACCATCAAATCCTAATCCTTCTTCAAATGCTTTTTCAAGTTCTCGAGAATTTATGGTGAAACTTTTTAGATATCCTAATATATCTGTAAACCAGAGTTCGACAAAATATACATCGTTCTCTTTAATATACTTAAGTATCTCTTCCTTTGTCTTTGGGTAACTGTTTAAAGCCATAATGCTCCTCCTTTTAATTTTTGATTAATAAAAATGTTTTAAATAATACCATACCTTCCTTGGGAGTCCAACAGCGGGTAAAAGAATAATCTCAGACTCCATCGCCCTAAAACATTCACTTGGGCTTATTATATATTTACCATATCTCTGTGTCAATAGAACTTCACCTCTTAACCTCGAATAGTTGTAGAGATACTTACCAGATTAAAAGGATATATAAGAATAGTGAGGAGAAGATTATAAAAAGAATTGTGGCTGCCTCCATTCTGTTTGATATAATTAAAATATGTATAAAAGAGTTATATATTGGTTTAAAAGGGACTTAAGACTCGATGACAACAGAGCCTTTATAGAAGCCTGTAAAAACTCCTTTGAAATAATTCCTATATTTATATTCATACCCGAACTTCTTAAGAGGTTTAAAAGCTATGATAGTAGAACAGGTTTTATTATCCAATCTCTAAAATATCTTTCTCAAGAGCTGAAAAATAGAGGAGGTGATCTCTTTTGTTATCATGAGGCTCCAGAGGAGGTTTTTAATAGATTAATTGAGAAATATAAACCTGAAGCTGTATATACCAATAAATCCTTCTCATGGACAGGAGAGGAGATAGAAAATAGAATAGCTAAGCTTTGTAAAAATAAAGGTATCAATTTTTATTCAATAACTGATAATTTCTTATCTGATATCACTAAAATCTCTTATAGAAAGATATTCTCAAGTTTTTTTAATGAATGGAAAAAGAATCTAGATCTTAAAATTCTAGAAGCTCCTTCCCCAATCAATACTCCTATTTTAGAGGAGCCTACTATTTACTCACTACAAGGTGAGATTAAGTATACTTTGAATTCCTTATGGC
>CALHTV010000121.1 GCA_938039765.1 uncultured Dictyoglomus sp.
TATTTGGTATAGAAGGCTTAACCTTAGCTATAATCTATGATCAGTTAGGAATGATTGTATTCATATATACTATAGGAATCATTATTATATCATTGTTTACCTCTCTCAATGTAGATAAGAGAATTCTCAATACTACTTTAAATAAAGTTATTAAAAATCCACCCCTTTGGGCTTTAATCTTAGGACTTCTACTTCATAATGTTTTTATCCCTGATTTCTTGATCAATAGCCTCTCAATATTGGGAAAGGCTACCACTCCTCTAATGATGTTTTTATTAGGCTTATCTTTTTCAAAACCTGAAAAAGAAGGCAAATCCATGATGGGAATAATATCTGGGGTGGTTTTAAAGCTCTTCCTTTTCCCTCTATTTGCCTTAATTTTTTCAAAAATAATGAAACTTGAGAATCTCCCTCTAAAAGTTACCGTATTAGAATCAGCTATGCCTTCTATGTTAACAGCCCTAGTTCTTTCCTTACAATTTAACCTAGATTATATCTTTACTTCTCATGTGATTACCTATTCAACAATACTTTCCTTAATCACATTAAATCTATGGATAGGGGTGATAAAATGATAGCTTTACTCAAGGTAAGTATAATTCTTGGAATTATTGTTGTTTTAATAAACAAAAAATTTCCTCTTGCATGGGCCCTCATCGGTGGAAGTCTCATTATGGGCATAAGTTTTGGTCTTCCTTTATATCATATATTTAGAGGATTCAAGGAAGGTATATTAGATTGGAACACAATAAAACTATTACTAATTCTTTATCTCATAGCCCTCTTTGAAAATATATTGAGAGAAAAGAATATATTAAAAAACATGGTTTTATCCTTTAAAACATTAATAAAAGATGAAAGAATAAGACTTATATCTATGCCAACTATAATGGGATTCCTTCCCTCGGTAGGAGGAGCACTCTTTTCAGCCCCACTTCTCGAAGAAATATCAGAAAAAACCAATATAGAATCGGAAAGAAAAAGTTATATAAATTATTGGTTTAGACACATATGGGAACCCTTTTTACCTATATATCCAGGAATCTTACTGGTCTCTGTTTTAACTGATAAATCTATAAATCTTTTAGTAAAAGAAGCTTTGCCTTATGGACTCGCAGTCTTCGCTATTGGATTATTTTTTGCCTTCTATAAAGTGAATCCTACCCCAACAGAAACTATACAGGAAGAAAATCAAGAAGTAACCCCAGATACTCCTTTTCAGAATCCTTTAAGAATATTTTTACTTTCTATTTTACCTATTATAATTTTATTGACTCTAGTAATCCTTTTTCACTTTGATCTCTTATATGTACTAATTGGCCTGGTTTTATTACTTTTCTTTATAATGAAGGTTAATTTAGAAGAAATTAAAAATCTTTTAATAAATTCCTTAAAAATTCAAAATCTTATTTTGATTGCTGCTGTTATGATCTTTAAAAGAATGCTCGAGATAACTGGAGCAGTATCAGATATAGCTTACTCCCTAAACTACTCTTTTCTTCCTACTTTTATTATCTTCTTTGCGCTTCCTTTACTTGCAGGTATATTTACAGGAGTAACAAGCGCCTCTATAGGGATTACCTTTCCAATTCTTATGAGAATGCTACCTTATCAAGATCCTGTGAAATACATAATTCTAGCTTTTGTTAGTGCCTTTTTAGGTGTAATGGTCTCTCCTTTACATTTATGCCTTATTTTAACGAAAGAATACTTCCAATCAGATTGGAACAAACTCTATAGCCAGGTAATTAAAAGCGGGATTGTCTTTGGAATATTTCTTCTCATTAAATTTTTCTTAACATGATGGATCTTAATCTTAACATAATGGATCTTAAATTTGTGATATATTTTAAATAGAATAAAAGAAAAGGGGATTAAAAATGATAAAGCGTTTCCTTAAACTCCTTACCCTTGTACTCTTCCTTTTACTTCTTGTCTCCTTTATCTTTGGTCAACAGTCTCAGGTAGTAGATATCAAAATATTACACATAAACGATTTTCATGGAAGACTTTTACCTTACATCGTAAAAAGTATTAGCGAAAATATCCCCGTATCAGGTGGAGCCTATCTCGGATATTTGATAAATGAGGAAATAAGCAAAAACCCTGACGGTACCATTTTACTTTCTGCAGGCGATATGTTCCAAGGAACACCTATTTCCAATATATTCAGAGGTGAGCCTGTTATCCAAATGATGAATTATTTAAAATTTGATGCCATGACCTTAGGAAATCATGAATTTGATTGGGGACAAGAAGTCTTACAATCCTGGATTAAAAATTCTAATTTTCCCTATTTAGCTGCTAATATTTTAAAAGATGGTAAATATTTACCAAATGTCAAGCCATACACTATAGTTGAAAGAAAAAACTTAAAGATAGCAATAATTGGGGTAACCACCCCTGAAACAGCATACATTGTGAAACCTGACTATGTAAAAGACTTAACCTTTGTCGATCCTAAAGAAATTCTACCTCTTCTTATAAAAGAAGTAAAAGAAAAAGGAGCAAATTTAGTTATTGTCTTATCACATTTAGGATATGATGCAGATAAAAAATTGGCCGAAGATGTAAAAGGAATTGATGTTATAGTAGGAGGACATAGCCATACCGTAGTAAGTAGTCCAGTAATTGTAAGAGGAACTATCATTGTACAGGCTGGATATAATGGTATATATTTGGGAGTTTTAGATTTAAAGGTACAACCTGAAACAGGATTAATTTTAGATTTTTCTAAAGGTAACACTTTAAAAACCGTATTTGCGGGCCCCGAAAATAAATTTGATAAAGAAATTGCTCAAATAATTGAAAAATACAATACACAACTTAAAGAAGAATTTTCAAGAGTAATAGGAGAAACCTTGGTAGACCTTGTAAGGAACTATAATGAAGAATCAAATGTAGGAAATGTAGTATGCGATGCTATGTTAGAAGCAAGTAAAGCTCAAGTTGCTTTCCAAAATAGTGGGGGAATCAGAATAGACATTCCTAAAGGTAAAATTACTATGGAACAAGTTTATAGCCTACTTCCCTTTGACAATGTATTGGTAGAAATGGATTTAAAGGGTAAAGATATTTTAGATTTATTAGAACAAAGTGCTACCTTAGAAAAAGGTATTTTACAAGTAGCAGGTATTAAAGTAAAATATGATATGACAAGACCTATAGGATCAAGGGTGATCGAGGTCTCATTAAATGGAGAACCTTTAGATCCAGAAAAAATTTACCGTGTAGTTACGAATGATTTTCTTGCCGCTGGTGGTGATAAATTTGTAGCCTTTACTCGTGGGAAAAATATAACCTATGGAGATATGTTAAGAGATGTTTTTGTTGAGTATTTAAAGAAAAATTCTCCTATAAGTCCAAGGGTAGAAGGAAGGAGTGTAATAATTAAATAAATT
>CALHTV010000122.1 GCA_938039765.1 uncultured Dictyoglomus sp.
GGCTCTTTGTTATAAAAAAAGTCTTCTCCTGCTGGATTTATATAGATTGGCTTGTCATCCTTATATATGATGACAATATTAGGGAATTCTTCTATAATCGCATTACTAACAGAACTTACTTTATCTATTAAGTAGGTAATGCACATTTCCTTCTCTGCCTTACCAAGAATTACAGCTATAGCCTTTTCTCTACAGCTTGAATATCCACAGGCACCGCAATTTAATTCCTTTTTAGGATTATCTTTCCCCATTTCTCTCAAAACTTTTATTATCTTTTCTTCAGGAACTTCAATAATCTTTCTCTTAGGAGTAAACTCTCTTCTGATATTTTCAACAATTTGGAAATTTATAGGCTCATATTTTAATTCTCTAAATCTCTCAGTATACTTTAGAATTCTCTTTCGCTTATCCAAAATGCTTATATCTTTTCTTATAGCTGGCCCATTTATGCATCCTCCAAAACATGATGAAGCCTCTATGACAAAACCTACTCCAAAAGAGGAAATGTTTTGAAAGACTTTAATAATATTATCTACCCCTTCAATTACCATATAATTTAGCCAATCTCCCTCAAGAGTAGAATTTATACCCCCACTTATTGGATAAAACCTACCTCTATTAGGATATGGAGGGGTAGGATAACTTTCTTCTAAGTCCTCAATATCTATATTGCTTTTCTTAATAAGACTTGTTAATTCTTCATAGGTTAAAACTATATCTATATGTTCTTCGCCATCTCTCTTTTTAGCTATACATGGTCCTATATAGACTACAGGAAAAGTCCCAAAATAGTTTCTCATAAATAAAGCATGGACATTCATTGGAGACAGGAAAGGAGCAAGGTAAGGAATAACCTCTGGATAATATTTTTCAGCTATTTCCACAACTATAGGACAAGCGGTGGTAATTATAGTTTTGTTTATATTTCTCTGGATATAATCTTTATAAAAATAAGAAACTATATCCGCTCCAATAGCTGTTTCTTGTACTGCTATAGCTCCAATTTTTTTTAAAAAAGTAATAACTTTAAGAGGTTCATCAAAATGAGCAAAAAAAGAAGGTGCAATAGAAACTAAAAATGGTCTTCCTTTTAACTCTTCTAACTTATGAATATTCTTAACATATGTCCTTGCATTTTGAGGACATATTTCTATACAATTTCCACACAAAATACACTCATCATCAAGCACATAGGATTTTCCGCTGTTAAACATTATGGACTTAACAGGACAAACTCTTAAACATTTATAACAATATTGACAGTTAATTTCTTGAGTCAGAATTAATTTTTTCATCTTTTTAACCTCTATTAATATCGCACTTTAAATAACGTTATTTTTTTCACGATATATTTTAAAACTAGAGTCGGATTAAATCAATTAAAATTTTGTTAAAATCAAATTTACTTTTAGAAGTATCTTAAACTAGTTACAAATAATTATTGAAGAAATCTTTAAAAAATATTATACTTAAATACAGAAAAACTTTATAAATAAGGGGGTGTAGATATTTTTTTAATTGTATCTGTAACTATTTTCAAAAAACTTGTTAAAGGGGGTTATAAAAAATGAAAAAATATTTTGGCCTCTTAACAATTGTGATTCTTATATTCTTTATTGCAGGATGCGCAGGAGCCCCTCAAGTTACTACAGAAGAGAAAGCTCCAGGAGTTACAGAAGTCACAACTCCCACAGGAAAAGCTACCGTAGTTAATGTGACCCGATTAGGGGTTTTCGACGAACCTCTTATGTTTTCTGCCCCTTCTAACTGGTATATTGTAGTCCAGGGAACTGCTGAGGCAGAAGAATATGGATCTAAAGAAGGTGTATTTTATGTAAAAATTAAAAATCCTGGAGATGCTTTCTGGCATATTCAATTCGGAACTCATATACCTCTTTCTGCCAATAAGAAATATAAGCTTACTTTTGAAGCAAAAGCGGATACTCCAAGAGATCTACAAGTAAGAGCAATTCAAGATCAAACGTGGGAAATAGTAGTAAGTAAAGTTTTTGATCTCACAACAGAAATGCAAAAATTTGAATGGGAATTCATCCCATCAAAAGCTGCTCACATAATTGTGTTTGATATGGGTAAGATAAGTGAAAAAAGTATAGCTACAACAATTTACCTTGATAATGTGGAGTTAACTGAAGAATAAAAAGTAAGAGGGGGACTTTATGTCCCCCTTTTTATTAGCTCATTATGAGCTAAAGAGCTTACTCCAGAGCATAATTTTTAATTCTCAAATACAAATTCTAAAAGATCTCTTTTTTTATTCTTTAATTGCTACACTTACATCATCAAAAAGCACCGAAGGAAATACACCCATGTTAGATAAATATAATTTGTCTTCTATGCTGACCACATTTCTCATAACCTCATAAATATTTCCAGCCACCATAGCATCCTTTACATGCCCTATTATCTCTCCATTTTCTACATATATTCCAGGAGAAAGACCTATTGAAAAATCACCATTAGGAATATTCCCACTATGAGCTCCTAAAGCTTGTGAAACTATTATACCTTTATCAATAGATCTAATCATATCATAAAAATTCTTATCTCCTGGAACCATATGAAGATGTTCTAAAGAAGGAGATGGCCTAACCCTTATACTCTCCTGTCCCCAATCAGTAGCCTTATAGCCATGTCCAGTTGAACCTACGTTAAGCTTACTTCCATAATAGAGATCAAAATAAAAATTCTTGAGAACTCCCTTCTCAACTATTGGTAATACCCTACAATCAACTCCCTCATCATCAAAAGATCTTGCTCCTGGTAAAGAATCATTCAAAGGATCATCATATATAGTTATAGAGGAATCAAAAATCTGGGTACCAATTTTGTCAATGAGGGGTGTGGTCTTTTCATAAACATTTTTACCATTAGTTCCATAGGTTAATCTCCATATGAGGACGTACATCGTATTGGGTAAAAAAAGTACTTTCATTCTGCCACCTTTAGGTTTTACTTCTCTCTTAGAATTGTTATAAAGAAAAGTTATATAATCCATATCTTCTTTTGGAAATTCTTTAAACTTTTTATCTGCAACTATTCTCATAACAGAGGAATAGGAACCAGGATACATAGCAGCAGTATAGCAATAGTAAATTGAATTTTTAATATTGTAATCTACCCCTCTGCTATTAATAATTCTAATTTCTAAAACTACTTTATTGAGCCCTACATTTATTTGGGTTTTTGTAGTTTCATAAAGAATCTCAGAGATTCTTTGACCTTCTTCTACCATCTTTGTGTTAGAGAGTTTTTCAATTTCAGGATCATAAGTATTTAATATTTTTAAATATCTTTTTTCAGGAAAATTAAAATCTACCTTCACTTCCCCTTTTAAGGAATCAATAGCATTTTTTACAAGGGATTCAGGATCTAACAAATTCTTAGTATAAGAAAAACCAAGAAAGCCATCCTTTATTACCCTTAAAGATATACCTGATTGAATAACACTTTCTATGTCTTTCAAAACTCCATTTTCGAAAGAAACCTGTGAGCCCAAATAACTTATCTGATAAATTTCCACTTCATCAGCATATTTTTTCCCAAGTTCTAATAACTTTTCTAACATTAATTAAACACCTCCTATAACTACATTCTTTACCAATATATGGGGTCCACCATGACAAGATCTAATATTTAACTGTCCTTTTCCACATCCCCCTACTTCGCTTAGTTCAAAATCTTTTCCAATAGCCACAATATCCTTTAAGGTTTGGTAGAGATTACCTGAGATATTTATGTCTCTTACCATTTTACCAATCTTACCCCCCTTCACTTCAAATCCATACTGAGCTCCAAAGGTAAAGTTTTCTCCTGAAGTTTGTCCTCCTTTAGCATCCAAAATATACAATCCATCCCCCAAAAGGTCTAAAAGTTCTTCTAAAGTCTTATCTTTAGGTTCTATAAATATATTCCCCATACGCACTATAGGAGCATATCTATAATCTTCAGCTACACAATGCCCTGAAACAGGTTCACCAAACTCTGCAGCAGTCCTTCTAGAATGAAGTCTTCCTACTAAGACTCCATCCCTCAAAAGATAAGTTCTTCTTGTCCTAACTCCTTCATCATCATATTTATAAAATCCTAGTTGATTAGGTATAGTAGGATCATCGACAATGGTTAATATCTCATTACCAAGTTTTGTCCCAATCTTCATTCTTTCTCTCATAGAAGGATTATCCTCAATGAGATCTGCTTCTGAAAAATGTCCAAAGGCTTCATGGGTAAAAACCCCTGCCATATCAGGATTTAGGATTACATTATATACCCCACCTTTTACTGGCTCAGCTTTTAGTAAATCTAATACGATTTTTGTTTTCTTCTCAAACTCATCTTCTCGATTTCTAAGCCTATAAAAACCATCACTCCCTCCAATTCCTACTCTTACATTCTGCACTATACCCCCATTCCTACTAATAAGCATACCTCTTATTCCTGTAGTAATTAAGTCTTCCCTTATTTCTGTCCCCTCAGAGTTAACAAAATATTTCTCTCTTATAACCTCTGTATACTGCATATTTGTAATTATATTTTCAAATTGCAATGGAATTTCATTATAGTGTCTTAAAAGTTCCAACTTTTCATCAATAGGAATCTTTCTTGGATCTTCCTTCAATGAAGGAATGAAAGTATCTTTTATAACTTCTACTTCTGCAAGCCTCACCTTTTTCTTTGAATTTTGTGAAATTAATTCCGCATTCTCCAGGGCAATTTTCAAGGCTCTTTCTGCATCTTCTATTTTTGTAAAAGATACCCAAGAAAAACCACCATTTTTAAGAACCCTTACTACAAAACCATCTCCTGAATTTGAACCCAACTGAAAAATCTCTCTTTTATTAAGGATAATCTTAGTCTCATACATTTTTTCATAGCGAATATCTACATAATCGGCAGAGATTTTTGAAATTATCTCTCGAAGTTTATCAAACATTCCCCTTACTACCTCCTTGCAAATAAGTTAGGTAACTTAGTTAATTTAAGTATAACAATAAAAGAAGTAAAAATGAACTTAAAAATTAAAAAATTCAAATATAGAAAAAACAGATATAGGCTAATAAATACCTGTTACCAAAACTTAAAGGTCTTTTTTAGGATTCAATATTTAAAGAAACAAACCTACAAGAGAAGAATAACTTTAATGAAGAATTTCTAATAAGTTTATCAATTCACCTTTAATATACAACTCTACAGCTTTGTCTACTTCAATTTCATTACTAACATAAACCTCAATTCCTGCAGATATTAGATCCTCATAAAGTCTTCTCCCCATTCCACGAGAAACAACCGCTTTACAATCTTTTAAATTTTCAATAATAAGAGAATGACTATCATGTTGATGCCCGTTTAAAAAGTGCACTCGCGTGTCCTGTAAAGGCATTAAGAATATATTTCTTATCCTTTATTTCCCCATTCTCAATTTCAAAAATAACAAATCCTCTTGTTCTGCCAAAATGAGAAGAGATTATCTTTCCATCATCAGAGGCCACTGCAATTTTCATATTTTTACCTCCCTTTTAAAAAATCTTCAATTTTATCTGTAATCTCTAAGAAAACCTTAGCAATCTCAGAATCCTTTTTCCCTACAATAAAAGGTAATCCTTTATCTCCACTGTCACTTATCTTAACATCTAAGGAAATTTTACCTAAGAATGAAATCTTTAAATCCTTTGCTATTCTTTCACCTCCACCACTTCCAAATATATCTATCTTTGCGCTACAATGGGGACAAATAAAACCACTCATATTTTCCACCACTCCTATTATTGGTAGGTTAAGAACCTTAGCAAAGCCTACAGATCTTCTTACTACTTTTTCAGAAACTTCCGAAGGAATAGTCACAATAACAACTCCATCTGGGTTTGGAAGGTCTTGAGCAATACTCAAAGACTCATCGCCAGTGCCCGGAGGAAGATCAACTATTAAGAATTTCAATTCTCCCCATACTATATCTGATAAAAATTGTCTTATAAGTTGAGCTTTTAAGGGACCTCTCCAAATTATTGGAGAATCTTCATCCTGAATCATAAATCCTACCGATGCCACCTTAATTCCTAACGGACCCTCTGCAGGAATTATTCCATCATCGGCTTGATACATTCTCTGGGAGGTCATATTGAACATTTTAGGAATACTATATCCATGAATATCTGCATCCAATATTCCCACTTTATTCTCATATCCTTTTACAGCAAATGCCATAGCAAGATTTGCAGAAAAAGTGCTTTTGCCAACCCCACCTTTCCCGCTCATAACTATAATTTTGTGTTTAATTTTACTCATTCTCTCAGCAATCTTATTCCTCTGTAATATAAAATCTTCATTTCTCATTTTTTCTTTCCCCTTTATCTGTTAATTCTTCAGTAATTTCTTTCTCAATCTCTTCCTCTACTTTGCTTTCATCCTCTAAAATTTCCTCTACCACCTCTCCCACTTTAATAGCTCTTTTTTCCCAAGCTTCAAGAATTAATTCGCCAGTTATCCCAATGATCAAAGCCATAGGTATGATTAAAATCGTTCTAAGGATGGTAAACTTTAACCCTAAAAAATGAATCTCTAAAGGAATTAATGGAGCTTTACCGCTCCAAGCTGTGATAAAAGCTAAAACTGCCCCTATGGATGCTCCCTTCTCTAATAAGGTAGAAAGAAGAGGAAATATACTAAAGAGAGATCCTCCTATAAATATGGGGACTATAGAAGCAATAACATATTTAAACCATCCTGCTTCCTTTCCCATAATTTTGGACAGAGTTTCGGAACTTAACCATACTTGCAATAAACCAATAAAGAAGAAAACAGCAATTATTATTTTGAATGATTGAACAAAAGCATTATAAGCTACCTTACCAACCTCTAAACCCTTAGAGGGAGAAAAAAGAAAAACTAAAAGTAATATAACCAATCCAATTAAAATATATGTCAAAGCTTCCTTATAGATTTTTTTCATGTTTTAACGCCTCCTATTTTAAAAAAGAAATTGGAAAAACAGAGAGAAAATAAAAACAACAAAAAAGGTGACTAAATTCCTTACAATTGTAAATCTCTTTCCAAAAAACTTTATCTCTGCAGGAAGAGTTGATATTCCAATAAGTATAGCCGTGGATACAAAAGCATATATGGTTGCATAACTTGCACCTTTATTTAAAAGCATACCTGAAAAAGGAAAAACTGCTGCAGGTTGAACCAAAGCAAAAGCTCCTACCAGTTCTCCTATTAATATTCCAATTATTCCACTTCCTGATCCAAGCCAATGAGCAATAGTTTCTTTAGAAACTAATGTAGATACAACCCCCATAAGTATAAAAATCATAAACAATACAGGAAAAACTGTTAGTGTCGTTTTATATACTACCTTTAAGACCTCTCTTGTTTTTCCTTTATCCTTTAAAAAGGAAATAAAAAGTAAAACTAAAGCAATTATAAGATAAATATCTCCTACATCCATTTCAAAAACCTCCTCATTTTAATTTAGGAGAAAGGGGAGAAGAAATCTTCTCCCCTAAAAACCTACTTAAGCTCCTCTAAACGTTTCTTTATATCCTCAAGTTCTGCCTCAAGATCCTTTTTCAAATCCTCCAGAAATTCCTTCTCTTCTTCTTTAGTAATTCTAGAGTAAGGATAATATTTAGCCCCTTTCCACCACCATCTTCTACTTCTCCATTGAGACCAAGGACACAAAGGAGCTCCAAAAGGACCAAATCCCCATCCAAAACCTCTCCACCATCTCATCTTTTACACCTCCTCTCTTTCTAAAAACTCTATAAATTTATCTATCCTTTCCCTTATATCTTTTATGTAAGTTAAAAGCTCTCTTAAAAGTATCTCACCTTCAGGAGTAATGGAGTAAATTCTTTTCGCAGGACCTTCTCCTGCTTCCCAGCGAGATTTAATAAGTCCCTCCATTTCAAGCATTCTTAAAATTCTATATCCTGTTCCCATTCCAGAAGGTCCTTTACAAAAACAGAACTCAGGAAAATATTCATCAATCATGTTAAGAAGCTCATATCCATGAAGCTCTCTTTTCTTTAAAGCAGAAAGAACAAAAGCCCTAAACCAAAAACCAGGAGTAAGTCCCATTCCTCCTCTGAGCATTCTATTCCCAAATCTCTTCAATTTAATGTCAC
>CALHTV010000123.1 GCA_938039765.1 uncultured Dictyoglomus sp.
GAGTGCATAGATGTATTGTCTTGTGCCTACGTTTATTCTCAGATAGACCCCATTCTCTTTTATCTCTATCCTTGTGTTTTGATTACCTTTAGAGTGAGCCTGTCCTATGGAGTAAAGGTTTCCTTTTCTTTTTTCTGTCCACTTTAGTTGTAATTTCTTATAGGGTTTTCCATTGATGTGTTTTTGTTTTAGTTTCTCAAATAGAGCTCTGCCGCCAAAGATGATTTTTTTAGTGTTTTTACCTCTTTCTTTGATAGCAGAGAGTGTAGCTTGCGCTTTTATGACAGCGGAGTATGAATATCTTGAGTTAATGTTGAAAAGGTTCTGAAGTTCTTTCCTTAAGTCCTTTATGTCTTTACCTTCCAAAAGCCTTTTATAGGCATATCTATAAGCGGATGACCATCTTCTCATGAGGTCTTTTAGTAGGGCTAAATCTTTGTTGCTAAGTAAGATGAGCTTAGAGCATATAGTTATTTTGCTCATCCTCTATAATTTTAGCATAGTTTAAATTGGGCTTTTTGAAACAGCCTCTCTTGCCACTTGGCTTTGAATTCTACATTTTGATCTTCCTTCATATCCTACACATTCCTTGCCTTATCCAATCTATTTTTTACCAATCCTGCTACTTACACCTCACAAAAAATTATAGACATCCTTGAATCTCCTTTTTTATATCCAGAGCGAGGTTCAGAAAAAGTTTCATCAGTAATTTGTAAATTTGAAATTTGATTAACAAGATAAAGCCTCCAATAAGGTATTCTTCCAGAGGAACTATATCCGCCTATTTGATAGGCACTTAAAACCTCATTCCCAGTATCTTTATGTATGCCATAAGTATGTGGTTCTACAATTCGTTCGTATCCATCATAATAAAATTTAATGATTTTTCTTAATCTAATTGCTTCGCAAATAATGGTATTCATGCTTGTTCCCTCCTTTAATTCATTTTTACACGCTTTTGGCTTTTTCTAATCTATTTTTTACAAGCTCCGCCACTGCCCAATAGACTTCTTTGCGTTCTTCCTCTGTTAGCCCGAGGGCATCAAAAACAATATCGTCAAGGGCTTTTCTGTCTGGAAGTGGATTAGGCTCTTGCTCTCGGATGGGCTTATTGGGGTCAAAGCCGAGTTCGGTGAAGATGGAGTAAATTTCTCTTTGCTTTAATTTTGAAAAGAAAAAATATATTTGATCCGTTATATTTTCTGGGTTTAATATCTCTATTCCTATTAAATCAATTCCTAATGAACTTAATCCTCCTTCTCCTAAAACTTTCCTTCCATGTAGTTCTTTAATTAACCAAGTTGTCGTTGAGTTAAGGATTGCTCCTATTTTTTCATATATTTTTTCATAAATAGAATGAGGATATATTACAGAAAAAGTATCAGCAGCATAAACTTCGCATTCGTAAATTCTGTGAGAGTCGTTATGAATTCTTGACCATAAATATGCCTTCTTTTCTTGTTCCCCCAAATCCCACCATCTTGCCCTTCCTTTACAAGTAGGTCTATTGTGATATCCCTTTCCTTCTCCCCACTTTATATATTCCAAAGCCTTTGTTCCTTCTAATTCTCTTTTATCCTTATGGCACATAAAAACTAAATTGTTTAAATCTTCCGATCTTACAATTATTGTTCTCAACTCCCTTGGGCTTTTTATCACTGGCTTTAAAAACTCTGCCTCAATTTTGCCCTCCCAGCCTGCTCCATTTCTTACTGTAATTAAAGCATTAGGATTTTCTTCTGCAAATTCAACCACATCTTTTACCGTCATTCCAATTGGTCTTAAGTAGAAAAACTCATTGGCTCCTGTTTTAATTCCAAATCTTACCTCTGCAATATCCCCCAATCTTACCAATTTCCCCTTGCCCTTTTCCAAAATCTTAAAGTAAATCTCAGGAGCCCTTAGGTATTTTCCGCCCCACTTGTTGCCAATGTATCTAAGGTTATCGTATAAACTTTGACCTTCTTCCTCTATTTCGCTTCCTTCTAAAAGTAAATCCTTTTTGGTTTTTGGATATAACCTAAAATCCTCAACATCAAAAACGGGCTCATTGTATGATTCTATTCTTTTTATAACTTCAGCATTGGCAACTTCTTCAAAGGGTTTTTTAAAGGCTATGAATTTTATTGTGTAGTCTTGCAAGTTATTTTCGGGTCTTTGGATAAGGGCAATTATGGTATTTACATCTGCCTGTTTAAAAGAACGCTTTTTTAGGTTGTCAATGATATACATGGGTCTGACGCGCTTTAATAAAAACTCCTGCAAAGGAGCTCCATAGCCCACATCAAGCCAAGAATTGGAAGTAATAAAGCACAAAACTCCGCCAGGTCTTAACAGAGAAAGTCCGTGGTAATAAAAATACACATATAAATCACTTTTTCTATCAATCTGGCGTTGGTGCGTAAATAACTTATGGTACATTAGTTAAGCATGAATAAAGAATACCACAAAAGAGACTGGTCTAAATACGACGAAGCATTAGTCCAAAGAGGCTCCATAACCCTGTGGATATCCAAAGAAGCCATATC
>CALHTV010000124.1 GCA_938039765.1 uncultured Dictyoglomus sp.
TTTAACTTTTTCCTTAATTATATTTTCTAACTTTTCAGCTACAGGTTTTCCCAATAATATATTCCCCATTTAAAACCCTCCTAAACCCTCTACATTAAACCTATGATATTACCTTCTTTATCCACGTCCATCTTATAGGCAGAAGGTATCTTTGGAAGACCAGGCATGGTCATAATATTCCCAGTAAAAACCACCAAAAAATTAGCACCTCCTAAGATTTTTACTGATTGTACCTTTATAACAAAATCATTAGGTTTGCCTAAAAGTTTTGGATTATCCGAGAGAGAATATTGGGTTTTTGCCATACAAACTGGCAAATTAACAAATCCCCATTTCTCTATTCTTTTTATATCTTCTATAGCCTCTTCCGAAAATATTACATCTTTGGCGCCATATACTAATTCACATATCTTACGAATTTTACTTTCATAAGACTCATTTAACTCATACAAAAAATTAAAACCATTATTATCCTCTTCTATAGCATTAATCACTTCTTGAGCAAGAGATATTCCACCTTCACTACCCTTATCATAAACTTCAGAAAGTACGACCCTTATATTTCTATCTTTTAATTCTGAAATTACAAATTTAACTTCTTTTTCAGTATCAAAAGGAAACTTATTCAAAGCAACAACAACTGGTACTCTAAAAATATCTTTTATAATTCCCACATGATGAAGAAGATTAGGCAATCCCCTACTTATAGCCTCTATATTCTCTTTTTCCAATTCTTTCTTAATTCCCCCATGATATTTTAAGGCTCTTATAGAAGCTACAATAACCACTGCATTAGGGTTTAAATCGCCAATTCTACATTTTATATCAAAAAATTTCTCCGCTCCTAAGTCAGCTCCAAAACCTGCTTCAGTTACCACATAATCAGAAAGCTTTAAAGCAATCTCAGTCGATATTAAAGAATTACAACCATGAGCTATATTAGCAAAAGGTCCCCCATGAACAAAAGCAGGTGTTCCTTCTAAGGTTTGAACTAAATTAGGCGATATAGCATCTTTTAATATTACACTCATTGCTCCTTGGGCGTTAAGATCACTACTTAGTATAGCTCTTCCTTCTTTATTAATACCTACCACAATTTTTCCCAATCTTTCTTTGAGATCCTCCATATTCCTTGCAAGAGAAATTATAGCCATAATTTCAGAGGCAGCTGTTATTTCAAAACCATCCTCTCGAGGAATTCCATTAGTTTTACCCCCAAGTCCACTTACGATATTCCTCAATTGTCTATCATTTATATCCAAACATCTTCTCCAATATATCTGTCTCACATCAATATTAAGCTCATTCCCATGATAAATATGATTATCAAGAAGAGCAGAGAGAAGATTATGAGCCGAAGAAACTGCATGAATATCTCCTGTGAAATGAAGATTTATACTCTCTTCAGGAATAACTTTTGCTTTACCACCTCCAACTGCCCCACCCTTAACCCCAAAAACAGGTCCCATAGATGGTTCCCGAATACATACAAAAGATCTATAGGATAGTTTTCTTAGAGCATCAGCTAATCCAATGGTTGTTGTAGTTTTGCCCTCCCCATATGGGGTAGGATTCATAGCACTTATTAAAATTAACTTTCCTGAAGGATTTTTCCTGACTTTTTCTAAGAAACTCCAATGAACTTTTCCCATATACCAACCATAAGGGATAAAATAATCTTCTGGAATACCAAGTTCAGAAGCTATTTCTAATATTTTTTTCACCACAAATCCTCCAATATTTAAACTTCAATAGGTATTATTTCTCCCCATATTTTATCTCTATCGACATAAACATAACCAATAGTATTTTTATCAGTAAAAAACTTGTCAGTAGGTGACCCAGGATTGAAAAAGAATATTCCTTCATCCCACTCCATCAAAGCCTTATGAGTATGTCCAAAGATTATAGCATTAACCTCTTCTCCTTCAAAAAGAGCTTTTACTCTTTCTTTAATACCCCAAGGAGCCCCACTGCCATGAGTTATTCCTATCTTAACCTTTTCAACAGTAATTACTCGTTTAACAGGTAAGATCTTTTTAACTTCAAAGTTATCCATATTACCATGAACACCAAAAACTTCAGCAATCTTTTGTAAGTCAGGAAGGAAAAAAGTATCTTCCCAGTCTCCAGCATGAACAATCAGATCTACACCTTGAAGTTTTTCAATTATGATCTGAGGAAGAAAAGGAAATCGAGAAGGAAGATGAGTGTCTGATAATACTCCTATTTTCTTCATTTATTCCTCCTTCTCTATTAAAAAACTGGCGGGGAGGGTGGGACTCGAACCCACATGGCCACGAAGGCCTTACCGGTTTTCAAGACCGGCCCCTTAGCCAATTCGGACACCTCCCCGATGTCCAAAAAAATTATACCATAAAAAATTTAATTTTAAATTAAAATTTTGTGCTATAATCTACAAAAAATAAATGAGGGTGATTTTTTGTGGATGTAAAAAAGGCAATTTATGAAAGACGCTCCTTAAGATCTTTAGAACCTTTTGAAGTTAATCAAGATTTAATCTTTGATCTTGCAGAATCAGCCTCTTTAGCTCCATCTTGTTTCAATAACCAACCCTGGAGATTTATATTTACCTATGACAAGGAAATATTAAGGGAACTTTATTCTGCTTTAACACCTAGAAATAATTGGGCCTTCACATCTCCTCTTATTGTTAGTGTTATTACTAAAGAAGAGTTAGACTGTCAAATAAAAGGTAGAAACTATGCTTTCTTAGATACAGGAATCTCTATAGGTTTTATGCTTTTAAGAGCAACAGAACTAGGATTAATAG
>CALHTV010000125.1 GCA_938039765.1 uncultured Dictyoglomus sp.
TGGAAGTACTATTAAAGGAATAATAAGAAATGCGTTACTTTTTTATTATCTTAGTACTAAAAAATTAGAATTAGATCCCCAAAAATACAAAGACAAAAATAAAAAAAATGAATTTAAACTTTATACAGGAGAAGATATTCTAAGAAAAGATTCTAATAGAGTAGACACAGATATAATGAAGTATATAACTGTAAGAGATAGTTCTTTTATAAATTTTGAAGAGTTGAAAGTTTATGAAATTCAAAGAATTCCTCATAAAAAGCTTTCCCAACTTATCATTGCAATACCACCTGAGGAACGTTTTTCTATAGAAATAAATGTGCAAAAAAATAAAAATTATTCTAACCTAGATTTTTGGAAAGATTTTTTCTTGGAAAATACAGAAGAGAAAATATGGAATTGTTTAAAGAAATATGCTCAAAAACTTATAGATAAAGAGGTAGAAATATTGCAAAGATTAAAACAAAAATTCTCAAATAATCAAGATCTAACAAAAACCTTTGAGGACCTAATTTATCACTATGAAGAGATAAAAAAGAGATTAAGAGAAGAAAAAGACTTCATCTCTCTTCCTTTAGGGTTTGGAAAAACATATTATTTCAATTCCTTAGGATACTTCATTCCTGAAAACAAAATTCCTCTTCCTAAAAGGTTAAAAATTAAAGATCCTAAGCTTTATCCCCAAACTCGCTGGGCAGTAAAAATAAAAGAAAAATACTATCCTTTAGGATGGTGTGGGTTAGAGAGAAATGTCTAAATTGATTATTGCTTTTGTCCCAAAGGATAGCAAAGAATTTAAATACATTATAGAAAACTCAGAATATACAGGATATTCTACTTTTGAAGCTTTATCCTCTCATTTTTTGAAAGATTCTATTCCTATAAAGATTTTACTCCTTAGGCCTGAATCCTTAGACAAAACCTTAGAAGACAATATAAAGGAGAGATTAATTTCCCTTGGAATTAGAGAAGAGGATATTAAATTTTTTGAAATTCCAATTACAGGAGGTTATGAAGGAAAAAGATTTATTACTGATCCCAAAATAATCTCTGATTTTATCTTTCTTTCTCTAAAAGAAACATACAAAGAAGAATATAAAGAGGTCATATTAGATGTTTCAAGAGGCTTGAATTTCTTAGTTTTAAGTGCTGTAGAAGCTTACAGAAGATTTATCGTTTCTATAAAAGCCAAAAACCTCTTACATAAGGAAAGTATTCCTGCTTTTGCGTACGTGTATCTAACTCCTTTAGAAGAGAATAAATTATATGAAATAAGATTAGAAAAAATGGATGCTCCCTTTTTCTTTGATTATTTCAAAAACTACAATAAATTACCTTTCAACTTTAGAGAAGCAGGAGAGAGAGAGCTTTATTCTGAACTTAATTTTATAAAAAGGATTACTTATTTAGGAAATACATGTATTTATACCATAAAAAGAGGATTTATTTTAGCTTTCTTAACGGTATTACCTTGGGATGAAATTAAAAATCTATTGAGAGAAGCAGAAGATAAATTAAGTATAACAGCTCTAAAGAAATTAAATTCTCAGTTTACAGAATATAAGGGAAATACTATAGAGAGAAAATATAATTTAAATTACCCATTAGGAAACCTATGGATATATATTTATCTCTTAAACTCTTTTTGGGAAATATATTCTAATTACAAAGATGAGATCAAAATAGAGGACAACCTAAAATGGGTAAAAATAGAGACTCTTCAAAGATTCAATAAGAAGATAATTAAAGAAGTCTTTAAAGAATATGGAGCGAATATAATTGTTTCTAAGGAATTAACGGATTTTCAACGAGCCTTTGAAAGTGGAGAAAATAGAGATTTTAGAAAAGGTGGTGATTCACATATTATAAGAAACTTTAATGCTCATGCAGGCCTTATATTAGGCTTCTTGGAACAAAATAAACTAGAATATTCAATAGCATATAAGAAAGAAAAATACAAAGATATTCGCGGATTTTTGAGAGATTGGGAGAGGGAGATCTAAGGTGGATAAAATGAAAGCAATGCTTCTTAAAGAGGTTAAAAATTTATCAATATGGGAAGATCCTCTTGTTCTTGAAGAAATTCCCATACCTATACCAAAGGAAAGGGAGATTTTAGTAAAAATTTCTACTTGTGCTGTCTGTAGGACAGATTTAGATATTATAGAGGGGAGGCTTCCTCCTACAAAGTTACCTTTAATTCTAGGCCACCAAATAATAGGTAGAGTTGTAGAAAGAGGAAAAGGGGCTAACAAATTTCAAATTGGAGATAGAGTTGGCATTGCATGGATAAACTATGCTTGTGGAATATGTAAATTCTGTAGATCTGGATTTGAAAATTTATGTGATAACTTTAAGGCTACGGGAAAAGACGTTGACGGAGGATATTCAGAATATATCACTATCTTAGAAGCCTTTGCTTATAAAATTCCTGATCATTATTCTGATGAAGAAGCAAGTCCATTTCTATGTGCAGGATCTATTGGATATAGGTCTATTAAGTTTGCTAATATTAAAAATGGAGATAATGTGGGACTTTCTGGCTTTGGTGCCTCGGGACACTTGGTTCTGAAAATGGTTAGATATCTTTATCCTGACTCTAAAATATTTGTATTTGCAAGAAGGGAAAAGGAAAGAGAATTAGCAAAAGAGCTCGGAGCTTATTGGGCAGGAGATTTTGAGGATCTACCCCCTGAAAAATTAAAGGTTATTATTGATACTACTCCTGTTTGGAAGACTATACTCTCCGTACTTAAAAATTTAGAAAAAGGGGGAAGATTAGTCATTAATGCTATAAGAAAGGAAGAGCATGATAAAGTCTTTCTTACTAATTTGAATTATGAAAGGGACTTATGGTTAGAGAAAGAAATAAAAAGTGTAGCTAATGTGACAAGAAAAGACGTAG
>CALHTV010000126.1 GCA_938039765.1 uncultured Dictyoglomus sp.
GGAGAGTCATTCTTAAAAGGAGAAGAAGAAAAGCGAGAGAGAAAAGAAAAAAAGAAAGGCTAAAGTTAATGCGTAAAGAGTCTAAAGTCTAAAACTTTTCCTAATTTTAATTACTTTTAAGAAGGACCCCATAGTGATATAATATTAAACAGAATATTAAACAGAACATTAGCATGCATATAAGTGACAAAGTAAATTTATTAGCTGAAGCAGCCAAATTTGATCTATGTGGGTCCTTCTTATGTTCTCCTCAAGCAGTCCAAAGAAAACCCACATTGAATGGTTGGATTTATCCTACAATACTTCCTAATGGAAAAACAGTAAGACTTTTAAAAATATTATTTTCAAACGATTGTATACATAATTGCTACTACTGTGCTAATAGAAGAGATCGCTCCTTTAGAAGAATTAGTTTCACTGCCGATGAGTTATTAAGGTTATTTTTAGAACTTAAAAGAAAAAATTTAGTTGATGGGCTTTTTCTAAGCTCAGCTGTAACTCGCTCTCCTAAATACACAATGGAACAGATGTTGAAAGTTGCAGAAGTTTTAAGAGAAAAATATGCCTTTAGAGGATATATACACCTAAAAATATTTTCTGAATCCTCCCCAGACTATATAGAAGCAGCTATAAAGTATGCTGATAGAGTTTCGGTAAATTTAGAATCCCCTCAAGAAAAATACTTAAGAGAAATAGCTCCTGAAAAGGACTTTTCTCAGCTTCTTAATAAATTTGAAATATTAAAAAATCTGTCCCAAAAAAACTTAAGACCAAAAGCAGGAATAACTACTCAGTTTGTGGTGGGAGCTTCTAAAGAAAAGGATATAGAAATTCTAAGTTTAGTTTCTAAGTTATACAGAGAATATGAACTTTCAAGAGCGTATTTTAGCGCATTTCAGCCTATTCCTTTCACTCCTTTAGAAGAAAAATCTCCCACTTCTACCTGGAGAGAGATAAGACTATACGAAGCAGATTTCCTAATAAGAAAATATAACTTTTCTCTTAACGAATTTATCTTTGACGAAAAGGGAAATTTACCATTAGAAGAAGACCCTAAATTACTCTGGGCAAAACAAAATCTCGAACTCTTTCCAATCGAGATTAATAAAGCTGATTATAACCAGCTTATAAGAATACCTGGAATTGGCCCTATAAGTGCAAAAAAGATATTAGAATTACGAAAAACTCAGAAAATAAAGGATATTAATGATTTAAAAAAATTAGGCATCCAAGTAGAAAGATGTAAGAATTTTATTTTAATAAATGGAAGGAGCCCTTCCTCTTTAGAAAAACAACTTACACTATTTTAAAAAAGAGGAAGGGCTAACTTTTTTACTTTAATCTTCTATTACCCTGTTTTCCTCGATTACTTTCTTATAAAAGTATGCACTGTCTTTTAATATCCTTTTCTGAGTCTCATAATCTACATATATTATTCCAAACCTCTTACTAAATCCATGTCCCCATTCAAAATTATCCATAAGAGACCAAACAAAATATCCTTTAAGATCTACACCATCTCTTATAGCAAAGTAAACTCTCTTAATGTGCTCTCTTAAATATTCTATTCTTTTTTCATCTCTAACTCTTCCATCCTCTACTGTATCATTATAAGCTGCTCCATTTTCTGTTATATAAATTGGGATCTGATATTCTTTATAAATTTTTATAAGAATATCATACAGACCATCAGGATAAACCTCCCAATTCATTTCCGTATGTTCGTTAAGACTTGGTATTCTCTTTATCTTCAAATATGGATCCTGCTCATCATAGGCTACTATAGTTCTCGTATAATAATTTATCCCTAAAAAATCAATAGGAATTGAAATAACATTCCAGTCAGAAGTGGGATAATTAAAATTCCAATGATTTTTTTCCAATATTTCCCAGATCACCTTAGGGTACTCTTTTTTGAAAATAGGATCTAAAAACCACCTATTCCCATAGGCATCTTGTCTCTCTGCAGCCCTTATATCTTCCTCTGAATTACTTGCTGGATAGACAGTAGCCACATTTACAGTAATCCCAATATTACCTTTATATCCACCCTCTCTATAAGCCTGTACTGCAAGACCATGGGCCAACAATAAATTATGAGAGGCAATAAAAGCACCTTTCATATCTTTTTTACCTGGAGCGTGCCATCCCCATCCATAACCTAAAAAAGCACAAACCCCTGGCTCATTTAAAGTAATCCATATAGGCACTATATCTCCAAACTTATAAAATAGAAGGTTGGCATATTCTGCAAAATATTTAGCTGTGTCTCTGTTTAACCAACCCCCTTTATCTTCAAGCTCTTGAGGTAGATCCCAATGATAGAGAGTAATTACAGGTTTTATATTTTTTTCTAATAATTTTTCTATAAGTCTCTCATAAAAGGATAAACCCTTGGGATTAATTTTTCCCCTTCCTTCTGGAAATATCCTCGGCCAAGAAACCGAAAATCTATAAGCTTTTAATCCTATTTCAGACATCATCTCTATATCTTCCTCATATCGGTGGTAATGGTCGCAGGCTATATCTCCATTCTGATTCTGGAATATGGCACCTGGAGTATGAGCAAACCTATCCCATATACTTTCCCCCTTCCCATCCTCATTCCATGCTCCCTCTATCTGATAAGCAGCAGTTGCAGCTCCCCATAGAAAATCCTTTGGAAAGCTAAGTTTTCCCATATATTCCTCCTCCTTAGCTATAGTATTTTATATCTTTTGTTATCTTACTAAACTAATTGAGGCTTGAAAAGAGCTTTTTAAATTTTTCTCCTCTTGATTTTTAAAAGATATTTTTATATAATCTTTTACAACAAAACCCAATCGCTCCTCGGTAGCTCAACGGTAGAGCGGCCGGCTGTTAACCGGCGGGTTGCAGGTTCGAATCCTGCCCGAGGAGCCAGTTTTTCTAAAAAAAATGTAAAGATTTAAATCTAATATTTTTTTATTATTTGTTACTATTTTCATTGTTATTTATTGACTTTTTCTTAAATTAAATGCTAACATTAAGAAAAAAAGGAGGATTATTATGGGGAAGTATAGTATTATTGGAGAAAAAATCCCAAATCTCCCATGGGAAGACCGTCCTAAAGGAAGTAGTGATATTGTATGGCGTTACTCCAAAAACCCTATTATCAAAAGAAATCAAATTAAAAGAGCCAATAGTATATTTAACAGTGCTGTTGTGACTTTTAAGGGAAAATTTGCAGGAGTTTTTAGAGTAGATGATAGGGCAAGATCAATGAATTTACATGCTGGATTTAGTGATGATGGAATCAATTGGGTAATAGAAGAGGAACCTATAAACTTCATACAAAAAACAAGAGATCCTCTTATAAGTGAATATAAATATGATCCACGGGTAACCTTCATTGAGGATCGGTACTATATCACCTGGTGTAATGGATATCATGGTCCTACCATTGGAGTAGGCTATACCTTCGATTTCAAGGAATTTTATCAATTAGAAAATGCCTTTCTTCCTTATAATAGAAACGGTGTACTTTTTCCTAGAAAAATAAACGGAAAATATGCTATGCTCAGCAGACCTTCCGATAGAGGGCATACTCCCTTTGGAGACATCTTTTATAGTGAAAGCCCAGATATGATTCACTGGGGATGCCACAGATTTGTTATGTCTGCAGGTCTTACAGGATGGCAATCTCTAAAAATAGGAGCAGGTCCTACTCCTATAGAAACTAGCGAGGGATGGCTTCTAATATACCATGGTGTACTTCTTTCCTGTAATGGATATGTCTATAGTTTTAGCGCAGCTCTTCTTGATTTAGAAAGACCTTGGATTGTAAAGTATAGAGCAAGATCATATCTACTCTCACCACAAGAATATTATGAATGTGTAGGAGATGTGCCAAATGTAGCTTTTCCATGTGCTGCTCTTTGTGATGCAGAAACAGGAAGATTAGCCATATATTATGGTGGAGCCGATACTGTTGTCGCCCTTGCCTTTGCTTATGTAGATGAGATTATTGATTTTTTAAAAGAGGACGGGGTAAAATACGAGTAAAAAATATTAGCGGGGGAGTTAACCCCCGCCAAAAAGATGGAGAGATTTATTTATCTCGTTTCTATAGGAGAAATTGAAAGGGAGCTTATTGAATTTCTAAAAAGCAATGTAGAAAAAATTTTTAATTATAAAGTAAAAGAATATCCTCATCTTGTTCCTATACCTTCAGAAGCTTACAATCCAAAAAGAAAACAGTATTATTCAAATCAATTCCTCAAACTTCTATCTACCCTAATAATAGAAGATGCTTTTATAGTTCTAGGAATCACTAATGTGGATCTTTATACCGATAGACTTAATTTTATCTTTGGACAGGCCATATTAGGAGGAAGAGAGAGTATCATAAGTCTTGCCCGCTTAGATAGCCGATTTTATAATCTACCTTTTGATAAAGAACTTCTTAAAATAAGAGCTTTAAAAGAGGCAGTCCATGAAATTGGACACACGTTGGGACTTTCTCACTGTCCAAACCCAACGTGTGTCATGTATTTTTCTAATTCGTTATCAGATACAGACAGAAAAAGTTACAATTTTTGTGATCTCTGTAAGCTAAGACTTTCTAATTCTTTTTAAATTATATCCTCTGATCTCTATCTTTTCTTCTATTTCTTTCAAAGCATATGGCGCTTTAAAAGTCAAAATATAGTTACTTTTGGGATAAATATTAATATAATTATCCTCCCATTCTGCTCCTTTGAGCTCTAAAGCTAACCACAAAGCGAGAAAATCACTTTCTAATTTTAAAGAGTAAGTATTATTTTTTAATTCCTCTATACTATATATAATTTCAGCCTTTGGCAATTCAAGATGCCTAAAAGGAGCAAAAAAATATTCATTCTGATCTAGTAATTCCCCCTTTTCATTATAAAGTTGCACATAGAAGAACTCACTAAAGCTGTCCACATCCGTAGGTATAAATTCAAAGAGTACACGAGAAGAATTGGCAGGAATCTCTACTTCTAGCTCTTTCCTTCCTCTTCTTTTACCTCTAAAACTACTAATAGCATACTCTAATTTTCCTCTAAAGGTTTCTAAAGTATCGTTAACCCCAAAAATTACAA
>CALHTV010000127.1 GCA_938039765.1 uncultured Dictyoglomus sp.
ATCCTATTTAGGATCAAACCCTTCCCTATCTCCTAATCAAACCTACATTGCTTATTCTCTTAGTAAAGATTTTACCTCACTCTCAAAAGAAATTGTAATTCTAAATAGAGTTACAAATACTGAGAGAAAAATCTTTCTCAAAGAAGACTCCTTTATAGAAGACATAAAATTTTCTCTCGATGAAAAACTTTTAATTTTAATGCTTTCAGGAAAAGATGGTTACAAAATAGAGATCTATAAAATTTAGTACTCCTGAAGGAGTTTTAACATCTTC
This sequence comes from uncultured Dictyoglomus sp., assembly GCA_938039765.1. GTDB lineage: Bacteria > Dictyoglomota > Dictyoglomia > Dictyoglomales > Dictyoglomaceae > Dictyoglomus. The sequence continues at coordinate 275 of CALHTV010000127.1, forward strand.
ATATCTAATTTATGCCCATACCAGTCTATATAATCTACATCCTCCCTCTCAGAGTCTAAAATTCCAAAGGGCCCCTTAAAATTCCACAAGGCAAAACCAATATCTCTTTCTTTTAATATTTCCAACAAATCTCTTAACCAAGCTAAAACCACTCTATGAGGAGTATATTTAAAAGATCCAGCCTCTCCACAATGCACTCCTATTCCTTGTTTTATCAATTCAGCCCATCTATCATAGTGATGTTCAAGCTTCTTTCTATCCCATGTTTCTCCATAATGCCAAGCTCCAGGCCATTCTGGCTCAGGCCAATTTTCACCTCCCACCCAAGAAGCTTTATAGTGAGTAAGCCCCATGGGAAGATATCCTCTACAGCTTTGTGCTACCTTCAACTCTCCTAGCTCTGGAAGAGGTTCGTTTCCGTAAGAAATTCCATCTATTATTATCATTCGGTCAGGATCTATATTTCTTATATATTCTACTGTCCTTCTTATCACTCTCTCATGATCCTCTCGACTCATTATACTTTCATTAGGATGAGGAGGCTCATTCACTAAATTAAAGCTCAAAAACTTGGAAGAAACCCCTTTATATCTTCTTGCAAAAAATTCCCAATGATAACAAAAAGCTTCAAGAGCTTCTTTATCTTTCCATAAATTAAACTTTTCTATAAATTCATTGTTTACACAATAACCAGGTGCTCGATGAAAATTTAAACACACATGTACATTATACTTCTCTCCCCATTCTATTAGTTTATCAATGGTTTCAAAAAATTCTTCTTTTATTTTATATAGATCCCCATCATAAATCCAAAGCCTATAAGAAAGAGGAATCCTAACAAAATTAAATCCCCAATCACTAATCCATTTGAAATCCTCCTCTTCAAAAGGAATTGCTCCATTAAAAAGAAACATATTTGTAAGGTTAAAGCCTTTCCATCTTGGTATAAAGTTTTTCATATTTTATAACTACTCCTTCTCAGGAATTAATGCCCTCAAAAGGGGCATTCTCCATTCATCTTTAACAGGATCATATGCACCAAATCCCGAACAAAACTCCCAATAAGCCCAAGATATTCCCCTCTTTTCTGCAGATCTTGCCACAAATTCTGTCCATCTCACTCTTGATTCCATGTCTGCCTTAGAATATGCTCCAAACTCACCCATATATAAAGGAATATTACCATTCCTCTTTGCCCATTCTACTGCTATATCAAGTTCTCTCTCTAACGTTTCCTTTTCTTCATCTGTACCTAACCATTCCACTCCCACAGGTAAATTCACTTTCACCCATTCTGCTCCTTGATGAGTAAAATTGAAGGGATTGTAATAATGAAAAGTAATTATTAAATTATTATCATCCTTAGGAACCTCTAAATTTTCTAAAGCAAATAAACTATTCCAATTATCTGGTCCTACAACAATTTTTCTTGTAGGATTAGTTTCCCTAATAACCTCAATTACTTTCTTTAGATATTTATTCCATAAGGCATAATTAAGATTAAAAGTAGGCTCGTTAAGGAGTTCAAAGATTAATTCCTCAGGGTAATCTTTATAATGCCTTGAAATTTGTTTCCACATGGAAATAAATCTATCCTTTTCCTTCTCTGGATTCTGCATTATCTCTTCGTAGTGATGTATATTTACTACTATAGCTAATCTATTTTTAAAGGCCTCCTCTACTAAATGATCCACTCTATCAAAAATTCTTTTATCTATATTATAAGGTTCTTCTCTTTCAGTATAAGCACTCCATTTAACTGGCAATCTAACATGGTCAAAGCCAGCCTCTTTTATTATTTTAAAATATTCATCTTTAATAGTCCTACCAGTCCAAGCCCCTTCATAAGGTGCTTCTAAAAAATTTCCCAAGTTTATTCCTCTTTTTATTATTTTATCCATAAGCAATTAAAATCCTCCCATAATTATTGTTTAATCTTTGTATCTGGAATTAATGCCTTCAATAAAGGCATTCTCCATACCTTATTTAAACCATCATACACCCCAAATCCAGCTGAAGCAAAATCCCAATAAGCCCAAGGTATTCCCCTCTTTTCTGCAGATCTTGCTACAAATTCTGTCCATCTCACTCTTGATTCCATGTCCGCTCTATAATAAGCACCAAACTCTCCTATCCACAAAGGAACATTTCCATTTCTTTTTGCCCATTCTACTGTAAAATCTAATTCTCTCTCTATGAGTTTTTTCTCCTCGTCTTTTCCTGTCCACTTAACCCCTACTGGTAATTGTGGTCGAACCCAATCTGCTCCCTGGTGAGTAAAATTAAAAGGATTATAATAATGATAACTTACGATAAGGTTTTTATCTTCCGGTAGTTTTAAAAAGGTTAAAGCAGTATAATTTCCCCAATTAGCTGTATCAATAACTATTTTTCTCGTAGGATTAGTTTTTCTTATAATTTTCACAGCTTCTCCTAAGTATTCATTCCAGAGTTGAGGAGTTAAATTGGTATTAGGCTCATTAAGAATCTCAAACCACAAAGATTCAGGATAATCCTTATAATGCTCTGCTATTTGTTCCCATAAAGCTAAAAATCTTTCCTTATGTTTTTCGGGATTTTGCATTATCTCTTCATAATTGTGGATATTTATCACAACATAAAGATTATTCTTAAGAGCTAGTTCTACAATCTTGTCTACCCTTTCAAAGATATAACTTCTTATAGTATATGGTGGCTCATACAATGCATGTCCATTCCATCTTATAGGTATTCTAACATGATCAAAACCAGCCTTTCTGACTAATTCAAAATATTCGTCCTTTACATAAACCCCCCACAATCCCTCAAAAGGGGCTTCAAGTCCTGTTAAATTAACACCTCTCCTTATAGGAAGTTTTGTCTGTGAATACCCACACAATAAAAGTACACCTATAAGAGACACAATTAAAAATAATTTTCTCATACTCATCACTCCTGATAAAAAATTATTCTTCCACCCTCTCACCCCACAAGCTTATAGGTTCTCACACTAAATGACAAGCCACAAAATGACCTGGAGATACTTCTCTAAAAGCAGGCTCTTGCTTTCTACACACATCCATTACATACTCGCATCTACTTTGGAACCTACATCCAGGAGGAAGATCAATAGGAGATGGAACCTCTCCTTTTAGAGCAAGAAATCTCTTTTGTCTTTCACCATCTTTAGGCATCTTAGGTACAGAGGCAAGTAAAGCTCTGGTATAAGGATGAAGAGGATTCTCGTATAATTCTTCTTTAGGAGCATACTCTACTATCGCTCCTAAATACATTACTGCTACTTTGTCTGAGAGATATCTTACTACAGCCAAGTCATGGGAAATAAAGAGATATGAGATTTTAAATCTTATCTTTAACTCATAAAGTAAAGAGACTATTTGAGCTTGAATAGAAACATCCAAGGAAGATACAGGCTCGTCCGCCACAATAAATTTAGGGTTTAAAGCAAGAGCTCTTGCTATACCAACTCTTTGTTGTTGTCCTCCTGAGAACTCATGAGGAAAAGCATCAATCAAATCTCTACCTAAACCTACAATTTCCAATAATTCTTCTACTGCTCTCCTTCTCTCTTCTTTTGTTCCAATATTATGGATAACGAGAGGATCCTCAATATTCTGTCCAATAGTCATCATAGGATTTAATGATGCAAGTGGATCTTGGAAGATAATCTGCATAAATCTTCTCCTTTGCCTAAGCTCTTCTCCCTTCAATTTTCTTAAATCAACTCCATCAAAAATTATCTCCCCACTATCTGGCTCAATAAGTCTTAAAACACATCTCCCAAGGGTGGATTTTCCTGAACCACTTTCCCCTACAAGTCCTAAGGTTTCTCCCTGTTCTATGCTAAAAGATACATTATCCACTGCCTTTAACAACTTTTTTCTAACTGGAAAATATTTTTTAAGATTTTTAACTACTAAAAGTTCAGGCATTGAATTTTCCTCCCTTCACAAGATGGCACGCTACATAATGCCCATCTTCAACTTCTTTATATTCTGGCTCCTGCTCCCTACATATATCCTGAGCATAAACACATCTCGGATGGAATCTACAACCTGATGGTGGGCTAACAAGACTCGGAGGGTTACCTGGTATAGGCCTCAAAGAACCCTCTTTTGCTTTTATATCAAGAGTAGATGAAATTAAGCCTTGGGAATAAGGATGAAGAGGATTTCTTATAAATCTTTCAACTGGAGAATACTCTGCTATTTTTCCTGCATACATTACCATAATTGTATCTGCAAAGTTCATAGCAAGAGTAATATCATGAGTAATAAGTATTACACTGGTCTTGAACTCTTCCTTCATGTCAGAAAGCAAGTTTAATATTTGAGCTCTTACAGTAACATCTAAAGCTGTTGTAGGCTCGTCTGCTATTACTAGTTTTGGATTACAAGCAAGAGCAATTGCTATCATAACCCTTTGTCTCATTCCTCCAGAAAACTGGAAAGGATAATCCCATACTCTTGTTTTATACTCAGGAATACCTACAAGTCTTAGAAGCTCAACTGCTCTATCTCTTGCTTCTTTATCAGACATTACTCTATGCCATAAAATAGGTTCCATTATCTGCATTCCTACTCTCATTATAGGGTTTAAACTGGTCATTGGATCCTGAAAGACAATAGAAATATCTTTACCTCTTATCTGTCTTATTTCTTCTTTGCTTAATTTTAAAAGATCTTTCCCCTCAAAAATTGCTTCACCATCTACAACCCTTCCATTCCTCTTTATTAATCTTAAAAGAGAAAGTACTGACACTGTCTTCCCAGAGCCACTTTCTCCCACTATTGCCAAAGTCTCCCCATAATCCAATTTATAACTTATCCCATCAACAGCTTTTACAACCCCATCATACCTATCAAAATATGTCTTCAGATTATTAACTCTCAAAAGTTCTGCCATAGCCCTATACCTCACTCCTTGGATTTAGTGCATCTCTTAAACCATCACCCACATAAGTGAAGGCAAGAAGAGTAAGAGCAAAAGTTAAGACTGGAAATATAACCATATGGGGAAATGCCATAATATAAGCTACTCCTGCTCCAATCATATTACCCCAGGAAGGCATTGGTGGTCTTACCCCCATTCCTATGAGAGCAAGTCCACTTTCTATCCATATACCATTAGGTATTCCAAAAGCTAAACTTACAATAATAGGACCAAGCATATTAGGTAAGATATACTTCCTAATTATATAACCCTCTTTTGCTCCTAAAGCTCTGGCTGCTTCAACAAATTCTGCATTTTTAAGATACATAACCATTCCTCTAACAAGCCTTGCCATTCCTGCCCATCCTGTAAGCCCTACAGCTACAAGTATAGTGAACAAACCTCTTCCCATTACTGTCACCAGAATAACATTAAATAAAAAGGTTGGAAAAGCATACATAATATCAGTTATTCTCATAAGAATAGTATCTATTCTTCCCCCACGGAATCCTGCTATAGATCCGATAATTACTCCTATTATAAGAACAACTATCTGAGAACCAAATCCAATAAGTAAAGCGTTCCTCATAGCATACAAATTCCTACTAAACATATCTCTTCCTAAATCATCTGTTCCCCACCAGAATCTTGCACTTGGCTTTTCAAAAGTATGAGCATAATGAGGTTCATCATAAGGATAGGGTGCTATCCATGGAGTAAATATAGAAATAATGATTATTATAATGATATAAATTAAGCCAGCCACTGCCATTTTATTTTTCTTAAATCTTCTCCACGCAGCTGCCCAATAACTTGTTCCTCTTCTTCGTTGTTTTAAAGCAACCTCCATTTATTCAAAACCTCCTTCTAAAAAACACTATTCGTATTTAATTCTTGGATCTAAAAAGGCATAAATTACATCTACTAATAAATTCATAAGCATTACAGAAAGAGAAAGAATGAAAGTAGAAGTTACAAGTAAAGGATAGTCCCTCATAGATGCAGCATTAACAAAAAGTTGCCCAAGACCTGGAACCCGGAATAAATTTTCAATCCATACAGTACCCGTAAACAAGAAAGCAAGTTGGGGTCCTATAATTGTAACAATTGGAATAAGAGAATTTCTTAAAGCATGTCTCATAATTACTGCCCTATCAGTACCACCCTTTGCATAAGCTGTTCTTATATAGTCTTGATTCAAAACATCAAGCAGACTTGACCTCATGAATCTTGCAATTACTGCCATAGGACCCAAAGCAACACAAATAACGGGCATAATCATCTGTTTTGGAGTTTCCCAACCTGATGTAGGAAGAACCCTTAACCAAACACTAAATATAAGAACCATTATAACACCAATAGTATAAGCAGGAATAATACTTCCAGCCATAGAGAAAAACATAGTAATATAGTCCACCCAAGTATTTCGCTTTAAAGCAGCAATAACTCCAAGAGGAATTCCTACAATCACTGCTAAAGCCATAGACAGAATTGCTAGGGTAAAGGTAACAGGAAACCTCCTTGCGATTTGCACTTCTATGGGTTCATTAGGATTAGAGAAAGATGGACCAAATTTAAACCTAAAGGCATCTTTCAGGTAGTTCAAAATCTGTTTCCACAAAGGCACATTCAAACCATATTTTTCCTCAAATCCTTTTATCAAGACCTGCAACTGTTCAGGAGTTAAAGTAGCTACCCTACCACCGCTTGCTTGGAATTGGGCAATATTAAAGAATTCTCCAGGAGCAAGCCACATAAGAATATATGTAATAATTATAACCACCACTATAGATACAAATATAGTAAAAAGCCTCCGTAATATATACCTTACAAGTCCCATCTTCTACCTCCTTTTTAGTTAATAAAAAAAAGGGGGAAAGGAAATCTTTCCCCCTTTTTTTTTACCCTAAATTAGTCTTTAAGATTCAAATACTTAAAGTTGAAGAATCCAGGACCCCAAGAGAACTTGTAAAGCATTAATCCCTCGAGTTTAGGACTCTTCACCCATTGCGCCTTTGCTAAGTATACGGGCACCATATAATATCTATCTTGCATTAACTGTAATGCGTAATGAGCAATTTTTACAGCCTCACTGAATGGTCTGTTAATAGTTCTATATCTCCATCTGTAAGCTTGCTTACTTTCAGGAGATAGATTATTATACCATAACTGGAATCCTTCCTGATCAGTCAATACCCTTCCTGCAAGTCTCCAATAATTAGTCTTTTCCTCATTGGTCTTTGCAGTCTTCCATTTCTCATATAATTCATCAAATTGATCATACCATAAAGGAGGCCTTGTTAAGTCTGCCACCCATAATTTTTCTGGCTCACTATCTATAATCTTCTTGAATCCTGCATATAGAGTATTTCTCTTTTCAAGTAGAGGCTTCCAATCTGCTTCAGTTAATCCACAAGTCTTCCTGAGCCATGCATCATACTCTTGATAAAGCTCATGACGTTTCTTCCTAGCAGAGGTTGGGAAATCATAAAACCAGACCGTATGATCTGAGTTTTTCATCAATGCTCCAATCTCTAAGTTATTCATTGGAGCACCTATTACAGTAAATCCTGCTTTAGCATCAGGTGAGAAGTTAGGCCATACATAAGAGTTCCAATATAGACCTGATTCGACATTTTCAATTATCACATTAATACCAAGATTCTTTTTCCATTGGTCAACTATAAACTCTACTACAGGATCTCCACCACCAGTTATATAGAACACCAAGGTCTTCAGTCCTTTTCCACCTGGATATCCGGCTTCTGCAAGAAGTTGTTGTGCCCTCTTTACATCAAAGGGTATACCTTTCATTTTATCTCCAATTGGATTTCTATCAGGCCAATACTTATTAAGTGGTATTGCTCTTCCACCTAAAACATCCTTACAGAGCTTCTCCCTGTCTATTGCCATAGCTAATGCTTGTCTTAGCTTTATATTATCCATGATAGGATCAAATCCACGAGACCACTGATATCCATTCCAGAAGCAATCCATTACATCTTCATGGAATTCTTTCGAAAGCTTTGGATCAGCAAGTACAAATCTGTACTCTGCGACACTATTTATCATTGCTGCATCAAGCTCTCCTGCCATATACTGCTGTAATCCAAGTCCACCAAACTTAAGTACTATCTTATCTACGTTCCCTCTCTCACCTACATAGTTGGGGTTCTTAACAAGAACCATATCTTTTCCAGGAGTCCATGATACTGGAATATATGGCCCATTAACTACTATCTTTCCGGGTCTCCACCAATTCTGAGGATCTGCCTCTACAGATTTTCTATGAATTGGTACACCTTGGGCTACACAGAGCCATTCTCTCATGTCATATCTTGGAGTAGCAAGTCTTATTTCTAAAGTGTAATCATCTAGAGCTTTTACTCCTAGCTTATCAGGATCCATTGCTCCACTTTTTACAGCCCAGAAGTTTTCAATAAATTGGTGAGGGCCAGCCCAGGCAGGAAGATCTGGAATTTTGGGACTTGCATAATACTTGAAGGACCATTCAAAATCCCTTGCTGTCACAGGATCTCCGTTAGACCATTTCTTATCTCTTCTTAATTTAAAAGTCCATACTTTATAGTCTTTTGATACTCTATAACTCTGAGCAATAACTGGCACAACCTTAACTCCACCTAAACCTCCTGGATCTGGAGCATAACCAAAAAGTCCTTCAAAAATTGTTCCCTGAGCTAAAATATGTTGAGCCTGCCAATAATATGGAATTAATCCTGGTACGTCCCAGAATGGTAAACTCACTACTCTTTCCTTTTGTCCATTCACTACTCCTGATAAAAGAAGAACAGAAACCAAAACCAACAACACAATTAAACCTTTTTTACTCATACATCTCCTCCCCCACAAATAAATTTGAGAAAAACGATTTCAAGGAAAAAACTAATTTAAATCATCACCTCCTTCTTCACTGGAACTATCTTTATGATTAAATTTTATACCTAAGAAATTTTTCTTGTCAATAGAAAATTAAGAAACCATTAAGAGTATTAAAAATTTATTAATTATTGTATAATATTTAGCAAAAGTTCTAAAAATATAGAACATGGAGGGTGAAATAATTGAGAAAGGTAAAAATTAATATAAGAGATATAGCAAAGCTTGCAAATGTCTCTGTTGCCACTGTCTCTAGAGTTATCAATGGTAGTCCAAATGTTAGTGAAAAAACAAGGAAAAAAGTCTTGAAAATTATCCAAGAGTATGACTATCATCCCAGTGCTTTTGCTCAAAAATTATCAAAAGCAAAAACTCAAATTATAGCTCTTTTAATACCTTATGAAAGAGGTTTTATATTATCTGACGCCTTTTTCCCTCCTCTTATAAAAGGAATAACAGAGATCTTAGACAAAAATGAATATAATATTATGCTTTCTATGTTAGAAGCCCCCTATATTCCTGAAAAATATATCCAGTTATATAAAAGAGGAATCGTTGATGGATACATATTAGCAAACGTGAAAAAAGATGATCCTTTTCCAGAAATTCTTTATGAAGAAAACATACCTTTTGTAAGCGTAGGAAAGGTCTCAACAAAACTTAAGAAATATCCTTATGTAGATACTGATAACATAAAAGGTGCTTTTGATGCTACCTTGTATTTCCTTGAAAAAGGGCATAGAAGAATAGCCCTATTAAAGGGTAACCATAATTATAGCTTTATTCAGGAAAGATATGAAGGGTACACCCTTGCTCTAAAGAAATATGGAATAAGGCCAGATCCTAAACTTATAGTTGAAGAAAGCTTAACAATAGATGGAGGATACAAAGCCATGAAAAAACTCCTAAAAATTAACAATCCTCCCACAGCAGTACTTGCATGTAGTGATTATATGGCTATTGGAGCAATGAATGCAATACTGGAAGAAAATTGGGAAATTCCAGAGGATATATCTATTATTGGCTTTGATGATCTTTATATTGATGCAAGGATTGAACCCCCTCTTGCCTCGGTTCGACAGGAAATAGAAGAGATGGGAAAAGAAGCAGCCAAGCTTTTTCTCCATATTTTAGATAATCCTACAGATTTTGAACCTAAAATTTTACCCGCCACCTTCATATGGAGGCGATCTGCAGGTTAATTATTCTGCAGGTTAATTATATTATATTATCTGTTTCTTTTCTGAAAATATATTGATATTTCCAATACCAGATTTAACTCTCATATGAATTATCTCTTTTTCATCTCCATCCTTACCCTGTTTTATCTCTCTATCAACACTAATATTACCTATTCCTTTTTCTGCTACTAAATCTAGAACTACATTTTCAGGAATATACATGTTAATATTTCCTATTCCTCCTGTCACTTCTACATAACATGAGATCTTAGGTAGATATATCTTTGTATTTCCAACCCCTCCCTTAACTTTTAAATTCTTTAATTTAAAATTTCTTACATCTAAACTTACATCTCCAACTCCTAAGTTAAAACTCAGATCAAGCTCCACCTTAGAATTGACTTTCAAGTCAACTTTACCTCCATGCCTTCCTCTAAAAATCCAAAAATCATTATCTTCACTTTTTATTTCTAAATCCAGATCAATTCCTCCATTATTCTTTTTATCCACCGCATATATATAAACTCCCGCATCAGAACTCATTAGAAGCAGATTTTCATCACTATTTAACGGTGTTAAACTTATATCACCTACATCTACAAAAACCTCTAAACCAAGAGATTTAATATCCTCCTTATAGGGATAATTCCATTCTTTGTAAAACCTATAATCTCTTCCTCTAAAGAAAGGCCCAAGGTAAGAGGAGAAAAAGATTAAAAAAATAACCAAAAATATAACAATTAAAGCAAAAAGCCAATTAACCCATTTTTTTTCTCCAATAAGTAAATCAAGCCCCCAAAATATAAATATCAAAGGCCAAAATTTTATCAATTCTTTCCAAGAAAATTTTACAATATTAAATTCTGAAAAAAGCAAAAGAAGCCCAACAATAATTAAAAAAATTCCAAACCAAGATATCCTTCTCATGTTAGTCTCCTCCTATTTCTTAAAAATAACTAAAATTCCAATAATTATCAAAATAATTGCTAATACTAACTTGAAAGAGAAAAGTACAATTCCCAAAGTCCGACCTAAAAAATATATCCCAATAGCAAGAAATATCCATCCTAAAAATTCACTTCCACTACTAGATACTTCTTTTCTATCTTCTTCTTTCTCTTCATACCAAGGAGTTTCAGGAATAACTATTGCAAACAAGACGTATATTAAAAAACTTAAAGGACCTAAAAGCAAAATAGAAAGAATAAAAATTAATCTTACTAAGACAGGATCAACACCAAAATACTCACCTAATCCTCCACAAACACCAAGAAAAACTCTATTTTTCCTACTCCTATAAAGTTTTTTTTCCATAACATCTCCTCCACTTATAGATGCTGAATAGGACCAGAAGGAGTAATAGAATCGTCTTTATTATCTGGTTCCTCAGGAGCTTCTGGTATTACCAAAGCAGATAAAAAATATACTAGAACTATAGGGCTAAAAGGAATTAACAAAAGAATAAAAATCAATCGTACTAAAGTAGGGTCAATTCCAAAATATTCCCCTAATCCTCCGCAAACCCCAAGTATAATTCTGTTTTTCCTACTTCTGTAAAGCCTCTTCTCCATTTTTAACCATCCTCCTCAAATTTTTGCTTCTCTATTTAATATACTCTTTAACATGGAAAAAAGTTGCATCCCTTAAAAAAAATTTAAAATTTATATGTTATTCTTTATACAAAATATAAATTCCTTTTTGGAGGTGATGGGTTTGCATTTCAAAAAAATTCCCCTCTTAGGTTTCGGTTTAGCTCTACTCATTTTAGGAAGTTACTTAAGTTTTAATCTCCCTATCACTTCAGTTCCCTTTACCCTTCAAGTGCTCTTTCTATTTCTTATTAGTCTTTATTTTTCTCCTCTAGAAACCTTCTATATAGTCTTAGCCTATCTCATCCTTGGCGGTTTAGGGCTTCCTGTTTTTGCAGGAGGAAAAGGAGGACTAAATGCCCTTTTTGGCCCAACAGGAGGATATTTGTTTGGATTTCTTATTTCAGGTGTAACTATAGCCTTTGTTAAAAAATATTCTGAAATATTAGCTCTATTAATTGGAATAATTTTTATATATTTATTAGGTAGCATATGGTTAACTTTTTCCATTAAAATTAGTTTCTCAAAAGCAATAACAATAGGAGTACTACCCTTTATTCCTTATGACCTATTAAAAGGAATAATTGTCTATGTCTTATGGCAAAGGCTAAAAAAATATCTAAAAAATTAAACTAAACTTTCTATAACCTGAAGAGGCAATAGATCTCTTATTTTTATCTCAGCAAGAGCCATGACTTTATCAGCACCACCATAGTAAATTAATATTTCATCTTCTAAATCTAACACCTCTGAAGAGTCCTTTGTTTTAGGAACTATACCACAAGTAAATACTACATTAGGAACCCATCCTTCCACCTCATAAATCTCTTCAGGTTGGAGGATGGGTTCTGAAGATCTAAATATTATCTTTTCTGGATCATTTAAAGATGTCAAAACCACTCCAAGACCATAAGCTTTTTTCCCCATCCACTCTCCTACCCCATGATATACATGTAGCCAGCCATATTTAGTTTTGAGAGGAGGAGCTCCAGCTCCAATTTTCATACTATCCCAAAACTTAGGAGTCGGCATTAAAAAAGTTCTTCCTACTTTAACTCTTCCAAGTTTTAGTTCATCAGTGTATAAAATCTGCATATCCGGAGGAATTCTATGAATTAAAGCCACCTTTTTCTCTAAAAGCTCTGGAAAAAGATTTACAAAATCATCTTTCGCTCTAACCCCATTAGAAAATTCTTTCTCTCTTTCTTCTACTAAATATAAAACTGCATCTTTATCCTCGAGATATTTAAAAATAGGCCCATTCCTTATCCAAGCATTATTCCATTCCTCATAACTTTCAAATTTATTTAAACCCAGCAAAAAAGTCTCTAAAGGAATTTTAGCTAATGCAAGCTGAACCACATCGCCATAAGCGGTATAAGTCATATATAAATATCCATCAAGTAAAGTTAGTCTAGGATCCTCAGTTCCTCCCACTTCTCTTATCATCCCAAAAATCTTCTTTTGCCACCTTCTTCTTTGTTCAGGCTTTTTAGGAATCTCATATTCTTCCTTAGGTCCAAAAATAGGGTAATCTAGTCTACCTTCCTGAGTATAACCATCTTTTGACCACCATAATCCTATTCTCGAAATACCATCTTCTCCTAAAGCTCTATATAATACATAAATAATTCCACCTATTCTAATTGCTCCAGCGTTATAAACTAATTTCTCCCATGCTATTTTCTTCCTACCCACATTAATAAAAACCTCTGGTCTTGCCTTGAAAAGGGGATTATTTTGAAATCTTAAAGCCTTTTTAGAGGATATATACTTAGGAGGATTTAAAAGTTCCCTAAAAATAAAAAGAAATTGAGTTCCTATTCTCTCGGGAGAATGAGCATAAGCAAATGCTCTCGAAGTTCCAAGAATTATTCTTCTAAGATGAGGATTGTTAAATATAAGATTGATTTTATAGAATAATTCTTCTTTATTTCTAAATTTTAATATCCCTGTACTCATCTCTGTCCGACTGACTCCTTTTATCTCTGTTCTTTCTTTACCATTGAAT
>CALHTV010000128.1 GCA_938039765.1 uncultured Dictyoglomus sp.
CGGGGATGGTGCCGCCTGCGGTGTTGAGTCATTCGCTGGCCGAACTTCGACGGCAAATGGCCCAAATAACTCACAAGGTTATTTTGAATATCAGGCAAGATCTATTTAATCATATACAAAAGCTCTCTTTTGCTTTTTTTGATGAAAGACCTGTAGGAAAAATTCTTGCTAGGATTATTGGAGATGTGAATTCCCTTACTAACCTTTTCAATATGAGTGTAACGAACCTTGTACCTGATACTGCTACTATTATTGCAACAAGTGCTATTATGTTTTATCTTAATGCAGAACTTGCCATATATGCTCTCCTAATGTTTCCCTTTTTATTAATAACTCTTTTTTCTATACAAACTATAAGTAGAAGAAGATGGCAAATTGTAAGGAAGAAAAATTCTACTCTAAACGCTTTTACCCATGAAAACTATTCGGGCATAAGAGTGATTAAGTACTTTACTGCAGAGAGTTATAGAAAAAATATATTCTCTGAACTTGCTTGGGATGTGAGACAAGCTTTTGTAAAAGCTGTTAGAATTAATGATTTATTCTGGCCTATGGTTGAATTTTCTTGGGGAATAGGTTCTATTATTACTTTTTATTTTGGTATAAAAATGGTTCAGTCAGGAAGTATAACAGTAGGACTCCTTATAGCTTTTACTAACTATGTGGCGATGTTTTGGAGACCTATTATGAATTTAAGTAATTTCTATAACAATCTAGTTACAAGTATGGCAAGTGCTGAAAGAATTTTTGAGATTATGGATATAGCTCCTAATATCATAGAGGATGAAGATGCAAAAGATATGGAAATAAAAGGAGAGATAGAATTTAAAAATGTTTCTTTTTCTTATGATGGTAAAAGAAAGGTATTAGACAATATAAGTTTTAAAGTTAAACCTGGAGAAAAGATTGCCTTGGTAGGGCATACAGGAGCAGGAAAAACAACCATAGTAAATCTTCTGTGTAGGTTTTATGATCCTCAAGAGGGAGAAATTCTTATTGATGGGGTTAATATAAAAAAGATCAGATTGGAGAGTTTAAGGAAACAAATTGCTGTAATGTTTCAAGATACTTTTTTGTTTTCAGGAAGTATTTTAGATAACATAAGATATGGCAGACTTGACTCTACCTATGAAGAGGTGGTAGAAACAGCAAGGGAAGTTTATGCTCATGAGTTTATAACCTCTCTTGAGAAGGGATATAATACCGAAGTGAAGGAAAGGGGATTAAGATTGTCTACAGGACAAAGGCAATTGGTTTCTCTTGCGAGAACCCTTATAGCTGATCCTAAGATCTTAATTTTAGATGAGGCTACAGCAAGTGTAGATACCCACACAGAGAGACTTCTTCAAAAGGGAATAGAGAAATTGTTAAAAGGGAGGACAAGTTTTATAATAGCTCACAGGCTTTCAACTATACAAAATGCAGATAGAATTTTTGTAATAGAGAATGGAAGGATTGTAGAGGAAGGAAATCATGAGGAGCTGATGGGTAGAAAAGGTGTCTACTATAGTATGTTTATGTCTCAATTTAAATTCTGGGAGGAAAAGAGTAGAGAGATTTTATCTTAAAAAAAATAAACCCCCTGAGAGGGGGGACTCAGGGGGAGGGGGTGAGAGGGGGAGGTGTTTTCTTTGATCTTTTACTTTTTTAGACTTACTAATTTAATCTTTTATTTCGCACTTTTATCGTCAACTTTCGTTAAGTAAAATATCAAATATTTATAGGGGGTGTCAATATAAATGGGTTAAAGTTATATTAATTATTTTAAAAATTTGTTAACATCTATAAACTAATACCCATAAGTTGCAAAATTAATACTATTTGACCTGCATGATAACAATCATGACTAAGTATACCATAGAGGTTCTCTTCTAAAGTACCATATTCTCCAATATTTTTCTCTAAGTCTTCGTCAGTCTTATCCTTAAGAAGTTCTATTAATCTTTGTTGGGTTTCTTCTAATTTATTCAGAGTGTCCTTCCAAGCTTCTTCTGATGGGTTTTCTGGAGTTTTGAAATCCTCCTCTGAAGCAATTTCTTTTTCTTCTAGAATATTTATTAAATATTCCTTTCCAAAAATTAGGTGATTTACTATTTCCCATATAGAATGAATATTCTCTTTTTTCCATATAGCTTCTTTATGAGTTACATTTTCGAGAACATCTAAAATAGAGTGAGACCAAAGTCCCCCGTTTTTTTTGAAGGCAGAATCCATGTATTTTATTATCGAACTTATTCTTTTGTTGGCCATATTAGATAACCTCCTTTTGGATAAGATTATATTTATTATAGAGTAAAACTTGTCTTAAAAGCAAAAGTTGAGGTAATATTTAATATTATGAAAAAAAGCGACATATATCTTTTGAGGGTATTTTTCTTTATATTCTTTGCCAATTGGACCTTCCTCTTTTCTTTTATTCCTGTTTACTTAAGGGAAGAAAGAGGTTTTTCTATCGGGATGATAGGATTATTGTCTTCTTTATCTTCTTTCTCTGGAGCTCTATCTCAAGTCTATGTTGGATATCTTTCTGACAGAATGAGGAAGCGTAAACCCTTCATATGGATAAGTCTTCTTTTATTATCTATTATATATCTCTTAATCTTCCCTAGATTAACTTCTTACTTATCCTTTATGGTCTTGTATCCAATCTTAGGTATTCTTATAAACTCTGCAATAACCACCTCTAATGTTTTAGTCTTAGATTATTCTATTTCTGAAAGTGCAGGAAAATATTATGCTTCTACTAGAATATGGGGAAGTATAGGTTTTTTGAGTTTGATGTTAATTATTGGGCTCTATCCAACCCTTATTGAACCCAAGGTCATGTTTTTATTAATTTCAATAATATATATGGTAGGGGCTTTGATAATTTTTTTAGTCAATGAACCATCAATCAAAACTCATATAAAACCTGTTGAACTTGGGAATGCTAAAAAACTTGTTTTGAGGTCTGAAATAAGGAACTTTCTTCTCTTTTACATAATATATTACATTGCTTTGGTAGGAGCTTCTTCTAATGTTAACCTTTTAATAAGATATTTGGGGGGTACTAGTAGAGATATAAGTTTTGCTTACTCTGCAAGTTCATTTTCTGAAATTCCTTTTATTTTAATATGGGGTTATTTGTCAGATAAAATTGGTAGAAAACCTATTCTTTTATTTTCATCAATTGTTTTGCCAATTAGAGTTTTTCTCTATACTATTGCCAATAATCCTATGGATGTAATCCTTATTCAATTTATGCATAGTTTGACCTTTGCAGTTATTGGTACAATTCCAATTGTATATATAAATGACTTTGTTTTAGAAGAGGAAAGAGCTACAGCTCAAGGACTATTGAGTATGGCAATGTCTGTATCTTCTATATTTGGACCATTAATTTCAGGAGTTATTGCTGATATTTTGGGTTTAAAGGGAATGTATCTGTTTTTGACCTTTGTGGCTATCAATTCTGCTATTTTAGGATTGAAGTTAAAAGAGAGTATGAGGAAAAATACATGAAAAATGTGATTTATGTCACATTAATATAGAGTGAAAAAAGATAAAATTTAT
>CALHTV010000129.1 GCA_938039765.1 uncultured Dictyoglomus sp.
AAATGGAGCAAAAGTATTTAAGGATAAAGAGATAATTTATAAACCTGCTTATAAAGTGGAAGTTGTAGATGAATTAGGCGCGGGGGATGCTTTTGACGCTGCTTTTCTAGCATCTATTCTTTTAGGTAAAAATCTTTTAGAAGCATTAACTTATGCTAATGCAGCTGGAGCTATTGTAATAGGATACATGGGGGATTTTGAATCTTTCCCTTCTTGGAAAGACCTAAATTTATTCATTTCTTATCAAGAGGAGGGAGAACGAAAACTCATAAGATAGAACTATTTCATATAGATAAATCTTTCTCCTAATCGCATTATATGAAATTTTTTATTAGGATAATATTCTAACATATAATCTACAAAGTGAGACGGGTTTTCATTATTCCCTTTAAAAAGGTCAAAGTGTATCGGTATTACTAGGTCTATATTACTTTCAGCAGAGATATTTGCAGCCTCTCTTGCATTCATATTTCCTATAATCCCTTTTCTTCTACGGTACCAATCTGCTCCATTAATAGGCAAAAAAGCTACGTCTATATTAAATTTTTTAAGCATGCCTGCTAAACCCTCTGTTTCTATTGTATCTCCTGCAAAATATATCGTAATCCTAGGAAAAGAGATAATGTAACTAAGACACAAATAATTACCCTCATTGTCTAACTCATACGTTTCATGAGATGCAGGAATTGGAGTAATTGTTATTGAAGAAAACTTAATGCTTTTCCATGCTTGAGCCCCAATTATCCTTGAAAGATTAATACCTTCTTTACTAAGTGTGTTAATGAATGGAAGAGGAACAATAAATAAAGCATTTGGAGAACTTGAAGCTATGGATTTGAGAGTAGGTAGATCCATATGATCAATGTGATTATGACTACATAATACTAAATTTACATGGAAAAGCTGTTCCGGTTTAAATGGCGGAGGAAACTGACGGCGAGAAATTCCATTTTTACCTATAAAATCGCTAAAGAATGGATCAAGATATATTATTTCATTTGCTCCTTTTATTACTATACTTGCTTGTCCTAAATACCAAATAGCTATAGAATTTTCAGATAAGGCGGTATTTTCAATCTCTTTAATAAGTTCTTCTCCATACTTATACCAATAGTCGGAATAAAGATCTCTCATTTTAAATTCCTCCTAAAATATATAGTTTTAATCTTATCATTGAAAGAATTTATCCAATCTTTATACTTAACTTGGCCAGAATCCACCAGTTATGTGAATGTCAGCTCCAGTTACCTGTTCGGATTCATCAGACAATAAATATATAACTCCGTTAGCTATATCTTCAGGCGTCTGGAAACGTCCCATAGGCATATATTTTTCTCTTTGTATTCTTAACCACTCTTCATCATATCCCTGTTTATATATTCTTTCAATCTCACCAGGGGTTACTACCCATCCTACCGTTATCCAATTAGCCCGAATACGATATTTAGCATAATTACGAGCTATATGTTTAGTAAGCGTATATAATGCTCCTTTTGAACAAGAATACGCAGCTAAATCAAATGAACCTCCAAAAGCATGGGTCGATCCAATATTTACAATAGATCCACCATTGTTATTACGTATCATTACTTCTACTGCATATTTAGTAGAAAAGAAAGCTCCTTTTATATTGATACTAAAAACTTCATCAAACAGCTTTTCTTCTGTTTCTAGCAAGGATCCTCTAGGAAAGATACCTGCATTATTTACAAGTCCATCAATTCTACCAAAGTGTGCCTCTGTCTGATTAATAAGATTTTTGCAATCTGATACTTTCGAAAGATCAGTTCTAACGAAAATAGCATATCCTCCTAGCTTACATATTTCTTCTACTAAACTCCTACCTTCATTTTCATCACGTCCCGACAATACCACCCTTGCGTCTTCTTTCGCTACCGATATAGCTATTCCTCGCCCAATTCCTCTTGTACTTCCAGTTATAACAACAACTTTCCCTGTAAGGCGATTCTTCAATTTCTCCCTCCCTGTCATCTCTTACTCTTTTGGACGTCGCCTTTCCCACCCTTCTTCAAAAAGGAGAAGAAAATTTTTAGGTCCATAAGGATGTTTTTGTGCCTCTTCCTCATTTAGCTCTACTCCCCAGCCTGGAGAATTAGGAACTTTAAGGTATCCTTTTTCTACTCGAGGTATACCACTTAATATTTCCCAAGTCCAAGGCTCAAGAAAGTCATCAAAATTTTCTTGAATTAAGAAATTGGGGATTGAAGCATGTATATGAGCATTAATCACAGTACAAAGAGGACTTTGAGCTTGATGGCAAGCTATCAAAGCCCCATAGGCTTCAGCCATTCCACATACTTTCTTTGTATTCGCTAATCCAAGATTAAGCACTTCTGGCTGAAGAATATTAATTACTCTTTCACTTAAGGCCTCTGCAAATTGTTCTAGTCTATTAAATCTTTCCCCAAGGGCTATAGGTATATTTGTTCTTTTTGCAACTTCTACATTAGCCTTTATATCTGTAGATTTTACAGGCGTTTCAAACCACATAGGTTGAAATTCTTCAAGTTTTTTTGCAATACTTACGGCAGTGGAAGGGGAAAACCGATCGTGTCCTTCTATTAATATATCCACATTAGGACCAACTACTTCTCTTACAGCTGAAACTATCTCAATAGCTTTTCTTTCTTCTTCTCTATCTATATGTAGATACGCACTACCAAAAGGATCAAATTTAAGTGCCGTATATCCTTGCTTAACTAATTCTACTGCTTTTTCAGCGAAGAATTTTGGCTCTCTAGGCCCCTGATACCACCCATTCGCATAGACTCTTAAATAGTCTCTATGTTTCCCGCCAAGGAGCTGCCATATAGGAGTTCTTAAGACTTTGCCTAAAATGTCCCAACAAGCTAATTCTATTCCGTTAATAGCAACAGATGTACCTAAATATCTCCCTTTATACATCTTATACCAAAGTTTTTCTGGATTTAAAGGATCCTCTCCAATTATAAAACGCTTTAACTCTTCTAAATCTCCTAATATAGGCTTAGTTGCTAATCCCCCTGTTGCTTCACCTAATCCAGTAACTCCCTCATCTGTATAGAGTTTTATAAAGACCCAATTCTTCCAAGGGTTACCTACTATAAATGTCTTAATATCTGTAATCTTCATCTTATTTTATTTCCTCCAGGTCATTAGAGGTTCGAGTGCCTTGAGAATTTCATCTAAGTATTTAGATGAAATCTCATCTAATGGCATCTTCCCATTTCTCTTAATTGGGCAATTAATAACACCTCTACGATATAAAACCTCTTTATAACACCCTGGAAGTTGATGTTCAAAAAAGAAAAGTGGAGCTAACTCTTTATATATATAAATAGCTTTCTCTTCATTCCCTTCCTCTAAAGCATTCCATAGAGCAACTACTACGTCAGTCACATGACATCCTGGCA
>CALHTV010000130.1 GCA_938039765.1 uncultured Dictyoglomus sp.
GTGATTACTGAAGAATGAAAAAATTGATCATAACGAATTAGAAAATCAACTTTTTCTATTAAAGATTTTGGAAATTGTAATCTTTTTAGAATTTTTTGAACAATGGGATGAAGACAAAAGAGTTCTTATAGAAAGAGCGCTATCTTCGGGAGAGGAATTTATAAAACAAGAAGAAATAATACCTTTCTTGTGGGAGCATTTTCAGAAACTTAGAATAAAAAAAGAAATTAGTAGATTAATAGAAGAACTATCAAAACTATCTTCTGATTATAAAAAAGAAAAAGAACTAATGGAAGAAATTTACTTTTTGAGAAGTCTTTTAGAAGTGAAAGATTAAAAATATTAAGGAGGAGATGATTTTAATATGGTCAAAAAAAGAACCAAAAAGGTAACTCCGGAAGAGGTTTTAGCGGAGTTTCCATATCCAGAGGATAGAATTGATGAAGTAGAGGAATTTCTTGAAGATCACGAATTGGTAGATAGCGAAGATATTTTTATAGGACTTAAAGAAGACAAAGTTCCAGAAAGTATAGAAGAAGAATTGGAAATTCCTGAAGAAATAGAACTTGATGATCCTGTAAAAATGTACCTTAAAGAAATAGGAAAAATTCCTTTATTGACTCCTGAAGAGGAGATAGAACTTGCTAAAAGAGTTGAAGAAGGGGATGAGGAAGCTAAAAAAAGACTTATAGAAGCAAATCTTAGGCTTGTAGTAAGTGTAGCCAAAAGATATATAGGAAGAGGTCTATCTTTTTTAGACTTGATTCAAGAAGGTAATTTAGGATTAATAAAAGCGGTAGAGAAATTTGATTGGAGGAAAGGATATAAATTTTCTACTTATGCTACCTGGTGGATAAGGCAAGCTATTACAAGGGCTATTGCTGATCAAGCAAGGACTATAAGAATTCCTGTTCATATGGTGGAAACAATGAACAAGATACATAAAGTTACTCGACAGTTAACACAAAAATTAGGTAAGAAACCCACTGAGGAGGATATAGCTAAGTTCTTTGTGATTCAACAAAAGCTGCAGGAATTTCGTATCAATCAAGATTCAGGAGATAAAATAACAGATGAAGAGATAATTGATTTAAGTCTATCTTCAATAGATGAAATTGCTAAGACCTTAGCAACTAAGATTAAAGAGAGTAGCGATAAAGTAAGAGATTTAAAAAAGGTTATAGAGGGAGAGGTCAAACAGCAGGCTGAAAAAATAAGAGAAATAAGTATGATGGGGCAAGAACCCCTTTCTTTAGAAATGCCTGTTGGAGAGGATGAAGATAATAGATTGGCTGATTTTGTAGAGAATAAAGAATTAAGTCCAGCGGATGTAGCGATTCAAAAATCTCTAAAGAAGGACATTGAGGAGTTGCTTAATGAGCTTTCAGAAAGAGAAAGAGAAATACTCAAATTAAGATTTGGATTAGAGGATAATCAACCTAGAACTTTAGAAGAAGTGGGAAAGCTATTTAATGTTACTCGTGAAAGAATAAGACAGATTGAAGCTAAAGCTTTAAGGAGACTTCGTCATCCTAGTAGAAGCAAGAAGATAAAAGATTATCTAGAAGATTAAAATATTTTTCAAGGAGGTGTATTTCAAATAGAAAAAGATTATAGAGTGAATGAAAAAATAAGGGCAAGGGAGGTAAGAGTGGTAGGTGAAGATGGAAAACAGTTAGGAGTGATGCCTTTAAGTGAAGCTTTGAGAATTGCTAGAGAAAAAGGATTAGATTTAGTAGAAGTAGCACCTAATGCTAATCCTCCCGTTTGCAGGATAATGGATTTTGGAAAATTTAAGTACGAACTAAGTAGAAAAGAAAAAGAAGCTAAAAGGAACCAAAAAATAGCTTCAGAGGTAAAGGAAATAAAAATAAGACCAAATATTGAGGAACATGATTATCAGGTAAAACTAAAGAAGATTAGAGAATTTCTTGAAAAAGGGTATAAAGTAAGATTGATAATACTTTTTAAGGGTAGGCAGTTGATTTATAATGAATGGGGTGATAAACTTCTAGAAAGAATTTTGCAAGATATATCTGATTTAGGCACAGCTGAGAAAAAGGGTCAGCAGGTAGGGATGTCCTTAGTTACTATGTTGATCCCTGCTAAAAAATCTTCTACTAAAAAAGTTGTATTAGAGGAGGTAAAAAATGAGTAAATTAAAAACTAGATCTTCTGCAACTAAAAGGTTTAAAATTACAGCTACCGGGAAAATTTTGCATAAAAAAGCTGGAAAGAGACATAATTTAAGTAAAAAATCCGAAGCAAGAAAAAGAAGATTAGATATTCCAGGACAAATTTCTAGCGTAGATCGTTGGAAGATTGAAAGGATGCTTCCATATAATTTATAAAAGATTAGGGGAGATGAAAAATGAGAGTAAAAGGTGGAACAATAACAAGAAAAAGACATAAAAAAATACTTAAGCTAGCAAAGGGTTATAGGGGAAGAAGAAGTCGAATTTTTAAGATTGCTAATCAGTCAGTAATTAAAGCACTGTATGATTCTTATGTAGATAGAAGAAGAAAGAAAAGAGAATTTAGGAGACTTTGGATTGTAAGAATAAATGCAGCTTTAAGGAATTTTGGGCTGTCTTATAGTAAATTTATGGGGCTTCTAAAAAAAGCTAATATTAAATTGAATAGAAAAATCCTTGCAGATTTATGTGTTTCTGAGCCTAAAGTTTTTGAGGAACTAGTAAACCAAGTAAAATGAAATGAAATTTATCTCCAGCCCATATAATGAGGTAATAAAAGAAGTAGTAAAATTACACTATAAAGAAAAGAGAAAAAAACTAAAAAAATGTATAGTTGAGGGCTGGAGATTAATATTAGATGCTAAAGAAAATGGGATTTTTGTTGAAAAACTTTTAATTTCAAAG
>CALHTV010000131.1 GCA_938039765.1 uncultured Dictyoglomus sp.
TCTTAAAACCTTCGCTACAATAGATGCTGAAGCAATATTCAGACATTTTCTATCTCCCTTAACTATAGTCTCCTGAGGAATATCTAACTCAGGTATAGGAACTTTACCATCTACAAGCACATATTCTGGCTTAATAGTTAAACCTTTTATGGCTCTTTTCATGGCTAAAAAGGTAGCATTTAAGATTCCAATCTTTTCTATTTCTTCCACCGCAGCATATCCATAGCTCCAAGAAATAGCTTCTTTTTGTATTAATTTAAAAATTTCTTCTCTTTCCTTAGGAGTTAAAAGCTTCGAATCTAATACTGGAATAGATGAAAAGGGAGAAAGAATAACTGCTCCTGCATAAACAGGACCTGCCAATGCTCCTCTCCCTGCCTCATCTACACCTGCAATATATTTAAAATAATGCCAGAGTTCCCTTTCTCTTTCTCCTAATGTACTAATCCTACTCTTTGTGGGGGCCATAAGCGAAATACCGCTTTTCCTACTAGGTTTTTCTTAGGAACAAAACCCCAATATCTACTATCTACACTTACAGGTCTATTATCTCCTAATACAAAATAGCTGTTTTGAGGAACAGTAATAGGTCCATAATTATCTGAAGTTTTATTTTGAACATAAGGTTCTTCCAAAGGATTTCCATTGACATAAACAACTCCATTCTTTATTTCTATCTTATCTCCAGGGAGTCCTATAAGCCTTTTTACATATTCTTTCGTAGGATCTTCAGGATATTTAAAAATAATAATTTCTCCCCTTTTTGGTTCTCTAAAATAGTAGGGTACTCTCAATACTAAGACAGCTTCCCTCTCATTTAAAGTCGGAATCATAGAGCCTGTAGGTATGTAAGATATTTGTAGTATAAAGCTTTTAATAATGAAAGCTAAAATAAAAGCAAAAATTATTGTTTCTAAAAGATCATACCATTCATGTTGTTTTAATTCTTGCCTTTTAGTTAAAATTTTATGGGCTATTTCTAATATCCTATTCTTCATTTTCTACCCTCTCTGCAATCTTTGCACTCTTTCCTTTCCTCTCCCTTAGATAATATAATTTTGCTCTTCTTACTCTACCTCTCCTCACAACCTCAATCTTTTCTACAAAAGGTGAATGCAAGGGAAAAATTCTCTCTACACCAATTCCTTGAACAACCTTTCTAACTGTTATCGTCTCTCTAATTCCTCCATGCTTTTTAGCAATCACCACTCCCTCGTAAACTTGAATTCTCTCTTTATCTCCTTCTACTATCCGGTAATGAACTCTTACTGTATCTCCAGGCCATATTTCTGGAAGGTCTTTTTTAATATACTCCTTCTCTAAGTTTTGAATTATAAGATCCATAGCTATACCTCCTCTCTTAGCTCTTTTTTTATTTCTTCTAATAAAACATAATCCTCTTGAGATAAATCTGCTTTCTCTAGAAGATCAGGCCTTTTCAATAAAGTCTTTCTAAGAGCTTCTTTTCTTCTCCATCTCCTTATCTTTTTATGATCTCCTGAAAGCAATATATCTGGCACTCTCATCCCCTCAAATTCTCTAGGATGAGTGTATTGAGGATATTCCAATATTCCCCATTGGAAAGATTCTTCTCTCAAAGAGTTAGGATCACCTACTGCTCCTGGTATTAATCGCACTATAGCATCAACTAAAACCATCGCTGGTATCTCTCCACCAGTTAAAACATAATCTCCTATAGAAATTTCTCTAGTTATAATAAATTTCACTCTTTCATCTACTCCTTCATATCTTCCACATATGAGTATTAGATGCTCTCTTTTAGACAATTCTTCCGCTATTTTCTGATTAAATAGATCACCACTAGGAGAAAGAAGAATAACCTCGCTATCGTCTCTTTTTAAATTTCTAACAGCTCGAAATATCGGTTCAGGTTTCATTACCATCCCCGATCCGCCGCCATATGGATAATCATCTACTGTTCTATGTTTATCTGTAGCATAATCTCTTAAATTATGAATATTAATTTCTACTAATCCTTTCTCCTGTGCTCTTTTTAATATACTAATATTAAAAGGTCCTTTGAACATTTCTGGAAATATGGTCAGAATGTCTATTTTTAACATCTTTTAATATTCTTCCATTCTTTTTACGATAATTTTACCTTCAACTAAATTAACCTCTATGACCACATCTTTTATAGCAGGTATATAAACTTCTTCCTCTCCCTCCACAATATATACATCATTACTTCCTGTCTCTAAAATTCCTTTAACCTTTCCTAAGTACTCCCCACTAACCTCGTATACTGACAAACCTATTACTTGATAAGAATAAAACTGCCCTTCAGGCAATTTAGGAAGATCTTCTTCTTCCATAAGCAACCAATTACCTCGTATCTTCTCTGCTTCATCTCTTGTGGTTATCTCGTTAAAATAAACCACATAACCCTTGTTATGTTCCCGTATAGAATCAAGAGACAACTCTTTCCTAACCAATAAAGTATCTCCCCAAGACAAATATATCTTCTGTCCCTTCTTTAATGTATTTATTAAGTCAAAGAAGGGCCATATTTTTATACCACCTTTAATTCCAAAGGGCTCTCCTATCTTTGCGATTCTCACCAATCGAGATTTCATTTTCTATTGTAATACTTCTATTACTACCTTCTTTCCTTTTTTTAGTCCTGCTACCCTTATGATAGTCTGTAATGCTTTAACTGTCTGTCCTTGTTTACCTATTACTCTTCCTCTATCCTCAGGAGCAACCTTAACCTCTAAAATTACTGACTTGGTACCTTCTACTTCCCTTACTTCAACCTCTTCTGGTTTCTGAACAATAGCCTTAATGATATACTCCAAAAGCTCTTTCATTAGCAAAAGCCCCCTTTACGCAGAACTCTTAGCAGCTTTCTTCATAGATAAAAACTTATCCCAAATCCCATATTTCTTTAACAAGCTAAGTACAGTATCAGTAGGCTGAGCTCCTTGACTAAGCCAGTATAAGATTCTATCTTCTTTTAATTGAACAGTAGCAGGATCAGTTTTAGGATCGTAAAACCCTAAAATCTCTAAATGTTTTCCATCTCTTGGCTCTCTACTATCTATAGCTATTATTCTATATGCTGGTTTATTTTTTGCTCCGATTCTTGTCAAACGAATTTTTACCAACCTAAATCACCTCCTTTTTTCTAAAGTTATTTTTTATCTTAAAAAGGGAAATATAGATTTTTTACCTTTATTTATCTGTTTTATTAAATCCAAAGTTTGAAAGTATTGTTTTAACAATCTATTTACATCTTGAACCGTAGTACCACTACCTTTAGCAATTCTTTGTTTTCTACTACTATTTATAATAGAAGGATTTCTCCTTTCATCTGGAGTCATTGACTCTATTATAGCAATAAATTTTTTTATTTCTCTCTCGCTTAATTCAATATTAATCTTATTTTTCGGTATATATGGTAGCATATCTAAAATTTGTTCAAAAGTACCTATTTTCTTTAATTCCTTTAGTTGCAAGTAAAAATCTTCTAAATCAAATTTTGACTTTTTTATCTTCTCTTCAAGCTTTGCCATTTTTTCTAACTCAATATTCCTCTCTATTTTTTCCACTAAAGAGGCAAGATCTCCCATTCCTAAGATCCTTGAAGCAAGTCTATCAGGATAGAAATACTCTAAGTCCTCAATCTTTTCCCCCACACCTATAAACTTTATTGGTTTACCTGTTACTGCTTTTATTGAGAGCGCAGCTCCTCCCCTTGCATCTCCATCTAATTTAGTTAAAATAACTCCTGTGAGAGGTAATTTTTCATTGAATCTCTCAGCTATATTTACCGCATCTTGTCCAGTCATTCCATCAACCACTAAAAGAATTTCCGAAGGCTTGTATTTTTCATTTAGCCTATTTAATTCCTCCATCATTTCATCATCAATGTGTAATCTTCCTGTAGTATCTACAATTAATACATCAGAAAGCTTTTCTAGTGCTACTTTTATGGCTCCATCAATAATCTCCTCGGGAGTTTTTCCATCAATGTACACAGGAACTTTTACTTTTTCTCCTAATATCTGTAATTGCTTTCCTGCTGCAGGTCTAAAAGTGTCAGCACCTACTAATAAAACCCTTCTCTGTTCTTGCAAAAGCTTATACGCTAATTTAGCAGCAGTAGTAGTCTTTCCAGAACCCTGTAAACCTACAAGAAAAACTAAGCCTGGTTTTCTATCTCCTAAATTTATATCTGATTTTCCCCCTCCTAGTATGTTTAACAACTCATAGTACAAAATCCTCAATATCTGCTCTGAAGGAGTAACACTTCGAAGTACCTCTTCCTGTAAAGCTTTTATTTTAACGTTGTTCAACAATTCCTTAACCACTTTATAATGAGCATCAGCCTCTAAGAGGGCTTGTCTAATTTCTCTTAGAGCTTCTTCTATGTCCTTTTCGCTCAATTTTCCTTTACCTCTTAGTCTCTTGAATATATCTTGTAATCTGGCTGTTAAATTCTCGAACATATCTTTTCCTTATCTTTTAAGTTTATAAAAAAATTTTATAGCACATAGGATACTATAGACAATATAAAATATCTTGTCAATAATCCTATTTTTCCCAGAAATCTGGAACCTTATTCCACCTTTCTTTTAAGAACCAAGCTACCAATTTGGGTTGTCTTTGTCTTGTAAAAACCCCCTTTCTATTTCCAACCACTCTCCTTATATCTTGTTTTGTCATAAAATCAGCAAAATTCCATACATGCTCTCCAATAACAAAATCCAATTTATCAAGAACACCCACATATCTCTTTATCATCTCCCAGTGATATTCCTCTGTGAACATTACAGGAGGACTCTGATGAAACCCAACAATAGAATCAGCACCAAATTCAGACAAAATTACTGGCTTATGATATAGTTCATACCATTTTCTTAATTCTTTCTCTAACTGATATTCAATCAAACTTAAATCTCCAGAATCTGTGTACCAAGAATAGTATCTATTTACACATATAACATCTACATATTTACTAACCTTAGTTTCATCAGGACCACTACTTTCTA
>CALHTV010000132.1 GCA_938039765.1 uncultured Dictyoglomus sp.
TATAACAATATTTATAGTTTTTCTGCCTGGTGTATAATCGTGGATAATCTTTAAACCGTTGTCTAAATCTATCTCTCTTACCTTCATCACATAGTTTTATAGATCTTTTCGGCTCAAGCTTATCCTTCCAAGAGAATCAATAGAATCTACTTTTATAAGAATTTCATCTCCTAGATTGATTTCTTCTCTCACTTGATTTTTCCCTGAACCGGTTGTTTTGAATTTTGAGATATGTAAAAGCCCAATCTTGCCAGGAAGTATCTCTACAAAGGCCCCATAATCTGTCACTCTAACTACTTTGCCCAAGAATACATCTCCTTCTTTTATCTCCCTAGTAAAGTTTTGTACCATCTGAGCAGCTTTTTCAGCGGCTTCTTGATTTGGAGCAGAGATATACACCAAACCTTCAGGTTTTATATTTATAGTAGTATTTGTTTCCTCAATAATCTTTTTGATATTCTTTCCACTTGGTCCAATAAGATCACCTATTTTATTTGGATTAATTTCTAACACTACCATACGAGGAGCATAAGGTGAAATTTCTGACCTTGGTTGAGGAATAGTCTTTTCCATTATTTCTAAAATAGATAATCTTGCTTCTCTAGCCTGTTTCAATGTTTTTTCTATAATTTCAAAACTTAATCCATCAACTTTTATATCAAGCTGAACAGCTGTTATACCATTTTTAGTACCTGCAATTTTGAAATCCATACCACCTAATGCATCTTCTAGTCCCTGTATATCTGTTAATATTTCAAACTTTTCTTCGTCTTTTATTAATCCCATAGCAACTCCTGCAACATGAGTTTTTATTGGCACTCCTGCGTCCATAAGAGATAAACTACTTCCACATACGCTCGCCATAGATGTAGAACCGTTAGAACTTAAAACTTCAGAAACCACCCTTATAGTGTAGGGAAATTCTTCCTCTTTAGGTATAAGAGGGAGTAAAGCTCTCTCTGCCAAAGCTCCATGTCCGATTTCTCTTCTTTTTGGTCCTCTCAAGGGTTTTGCTTCACCAACTGAGAAAGGAGGAAAATTATAATGGTGAATATATCTTTTAGGTTCACTTTCAATAACACTTTCTATAATTTGTTCTTCTCCAGCTCCAAGGGTTACAACAGACAAAACTTGTGTTTCTCCTCGTTGGAAAAGAGCTGATCCATGGACTCTACTTAAAACTCCCACCTCACAATTTACTGGCCTAATCTCATCTAATCTCCTACCATCAGCCCTTCGTTTTTCTTCTAAAATTACCTTTTTAAGAATAGATTTTGCTTCTTCATTTATTATTTCCTCAACTTGAGCTGTAATTTCCCCATATATGGGTTTAAAATGCTCTAAAACTTTCTTCTTAAGATCCTCAAGAGCCTTTTGCCTTTCAGATTTACTTGGAGTAAAAATAGCCTCTCTAATTTGATCATGGGTTATATAATTGAATATATCATTCTTTAAGTTTTCATCTACCTTAAAGGGTTCATATCCAAAAGGATCAGGATCTACTGTAGATAATATCTCTTCCTGAAATTTAATAGACTCAATAAGAAGATTTTGCCCTTTTACTACAGCCTCTAAAAAGATTTCTTCTGGGACTTCTTTTCCGTCGCCTTCT
The DNA here is from genome assembly GCA_938039765.1 of uncultured Dictyoglomus sp. Classification (GTDB taxonomy): domain Bacteria; phylum Dictyoglomota; class Dictyoglomia; order Dictyoglomales; family Dictyoglomaceae; genus Dictyoglomus. The sequence continues at coordinate 1,613 of CALHTV010000132.1, forward strand.
ATCATTAAAACAGCATCTTTTGTTCCAGCTACAACTAAATCTAATAATAAATTGTTAGACATAGATACTGGAGGATTAAAGTACCAATCTTTTCCATCCCATCCTACTCTTACAGCCCCTACAGGTCCTTTAAAGGGAAGGCCTGCAAGCATTATAGCTATAGAAGCACCTATAATAGAGGGTATATCAGTAGAATTTTCATGGTCGTAAGCAAGAACAGTAACTATGACCTGAACTTCATTTCTGAAATCTTTAGAGAATAAGGGTCTAAGAGGTCTATCGATTAACCTAGCAAAGAGTATTTCTGGCTCCGTAGGCTTACCTTCTCTTTTAAAGAAACCACCAGGAATTTTTCCAGCGGCGTATAATCTTTCTACATATTCAACAGTTAATGGAAAAAAATCTACATCTTCTTTTTTTTCTTCAGAGGCCACTACAGTAACTAAAACTACAGTTTCTCCATACTGTACTAAAGTCGCTCCTGTTGCTTGCCAAGCAACCTTTCCTACGTCTATTTTTAAAGGTTTTCCTGCGAATTCTCTAGAAAAAGTATATGACTGCCGCATACTTCTACTACTTTCTTAATCCTAATTCTTGTATAAGCTTTTTATATCTTTCAAAATCCTTTTCTTGCAGATATCTAAGTAGTTTTCTCCTTCGTCCGATCATTTTCAGGAGACCTACACGCGAATGAAAATCTTTTTTGTGAACTTTCAAATGCTCAGTTAACCTTCTAATTCTTTCAGTGAGAAGTGCAATCTGTACTTCTGGAGAACCAGAATCATTCTCGTTTAACCTGAATTTTTCTATAATTTGTTTTTTCTCTTCTTTCGTTAGAGCCATTTTTTACCTCCTTTTTTATTCCAAAAAATCGCCTATAGCAATGGAAACCCATCACTATAGGTTATAAATATTTTATCATAAATTATCTTTCATTGACAACTTTAGGAAGAACAAATTTAAGCAAATTCTTCTTAGCATCATTTATGGTTTTGACAAAAATCAGATGTAGACCCTTAACCTTGAGAGAATTAGAATTTAATATATTTATATTGTATTGGGGTATAAACATAATATCTATATCTTCCTTCATAGCCATTTCTAACTTTAAATTAAGACCTATTATTGGTAAAATTTTTCCTTCGGAAGAAAGATCTCCAACAATTCCTATCTTGAGTGTATCTGGGAAATTTAATCTTCTTTCATAACTCCAAAAAGCAAGATTTAAAGCTAAAAGCTCTGATCTACCGTAAAATTGAACCTGATTGTTAATCCTATAACCTTTAAATTCGTTAATCTT
>CALHTV010000133.1 GCA_938039765.1 uncultured Dictyoglomus sp.
TATCCATGGATGTATAGGAAAAGATTTTTTAGATTGCAAATATAATGATTTAGAAGAGATAGCCTTATTTTTAGCCAAAAAAGGTGTGACTAGCTTTGTACCCACCATCGTTACTGCTCCATTGGAAGAAATGAGAGAAGCATTGGAAAAGATAGAGAGATATATTAGAAATCAAAAGAGTGGTGCGAAGATTTTAGGAATCCATTTAGAAGGGCCTTTTTTAAATCCTAAATATAAGGGGGCTCAAAGGGAAGATTGTATAATTAAACCTAACCTGAAAATCTTAAAAGATTTGCTCTTTCCAAATTTAAGAATCATGACTTTAGCTCCAGAAATAGAAGGAAGTTTCGAGATTATAAAATATTTAGCAAATAAAAAAATTGTCGTTTCTGCAGGACACACTGATGCATCCTTGGAAGTTATGGAAAAGGCTACAAAATTAGGTCTCTCTCATATCACCCACCTTTTTAATGGCATGAGACCTCTCCATCATAGAGAACCCGGAATTGTTGGATTCTCATTAGTAGATGATAGAGTAAGCGTAGAGATTATTGCCGATGGATTTCACTTAGCAGAGATCATATTACAGATGGTCTGCAAAATAAAACCTAAAGACAAAGTTTTACTTGTTACTGATGCGATGATGGCAGCAGGTCTGAAAGATGGAGAATACAGTTTAGCAGGTCAAAAAGTAGTGGTTAAGGACGGAAAAGCCACATTAGAGTCGGGTTCATTAGCAGGAAGCACCCTTACTATGGATAGAGCAGTAAAAAATATTAAAGAAAAAGCAAAATTAAAAATTGAGGAGGCCGTTTTTATGGCCTCCTACTCTCCTGCTAGACTATTAGGAATAGAGGAAAGAAAGGGAACTTTAGAAATTGGTAAAGATGCTGATATTACTGTTTTTGACCAAAACCTTAATATAAAAATGACAATAATAGAAGGAAATATAATCTATAAAGAATAGTTTAGTATAGCTCTAAGTCAGCCCTTCCTCCTGCTCCATATATTTTATTTATGACCTTATCTAAATTTTCCTTTTTTCTTTCAGAAAGCCAAAGATCAGCATATTTTCTCCCAAAACTTATAAATTCAGAGAAATTAAGATTTCCTTTTACTCTATTTAAGGATATCCTAACCATGTCCCTTATAAGAGAAAGATCTTCAGGAAGATTAATATCACATATATTATTCAATATTTCTTCGTATCTTTCTCTTAACTTATCTTTATTAGAAAGAAGACTTGCTATTCCCAGATAATAATCCGTCCAAAAATCCCCTGTAAGCTCTCTTTTCCTATCCTTTATTATTTCTGTAGCATATCTATACATTTGATCTCCCAAAAATACATGCTTTATAGTCTCAACTAAATCACTCTGTCCTAAAATCTTTCTCGCTTCAAGAACATCCCTTCCTTCCCCCTTTAGAGCTAGCCATTTTTCCTCCCATTTACCATTTCCTTCTGCAATCTCCATGGTAGCTAGAATTAATGGATCAAGAAAAGAATACAAACATTCTGCTCCGTCATCTCCCCAAGAGGTAAGAAGAAAACCTGGTAATTTTTCTTTTTTAGCAGGAGTTAGGAAATTAGTAATATTAGCTAAAGCGATATCAAAATTAGGATAGTACCTATCCCAATTAGAAAGCCCAGGACATGCAATTTCTTTTTCTAATCTTTTACCAAACATACGAATCTTATTCTCAAAATGTTCCTGAGGAAGGTGAGTATAATCCCAATTGGCAATTATTGTTTCATCCCATATGGGACTTTCAAGAACTACCTTCCACTTCTCTTTCTCTTCCTCTCTTAAATACATTCCCGTCAACATATCCCCCCATACCATAGGTATCTTCCCTCTACTTTTAACTCTCTCAATTAAATTTCTATGATGCTTTTCAAAAAGTTGTGGCCCTTCAAAAACATTAGTTTTATCAAGACTTCTCCCTCTTCCAAGAGCCCAGGTTTCATCTCCACCTATATGAATATATTGAGAAGGGAAGAATTTTATCACCTCGTCAAGAAGCTCATAAGCAAAGTTTCTTGCAGATTCGTTAGAAACATCAAGACATCCTTCAGAAGGCCTATGCCACTCACTATATTTCATAAAATTAGGAAGTAATAATATATTCTCCATATGCCCACAGAGCTCTAAAGAGGGAAAGACTTCTATCCCTAAGCTTTTTCCATAATTAATAATCTCCTTTAATTCGGCTTCTGAAACCCTTCCCCTTAATACCCCGATCTCGGGATATTTTTTCCAAGGGAATAGATCTTCAAAATATATAGCAAAATAGTTATATTTTAAAAGGAATAAAAACCTAAGAATCCTTTTGAATTCCTTAAGAGTAGGTACTCCTCCACGAGCAATATCTAAATGATATCCTCTAAAATTAAAGGAAAATCCCTCCTCAAGAGTGATCTCTGGAAGAGCTTTAGAATTTTGTATTAGGAGTTGAATAATAGTAGCGTAAGCTATACTTCCTTCTCCCCATATCTCTACTTCTTTTTCTTTCACATTTATTCCAATTCCCTCTTTCTCAATCTTTTTAACTTTCCAGCTTCCCTTTGGAATAGAAAATTCTCTTGATAAAAACTCTGGAAAATTTTCAAATCCATCAAATTCATACCATCTCCCCCTGAAAATCAACTTTTTAGGCTCTGGAACAATTAAAATCTTCTCCATAAACTTAGTTCCCCTTCTCTATATATTTTTAATCTCCCTAATCTTCTCTAACAAAAAATCAACAAAATCTTCATACGGTTTTAAGTCCTTTCCCGGAATAGAGATTCCAATCTGTAAATTTTTCCCATGAATAATAAGAAAATTAGGTCTCCACAAGAGATATATAAGGAGGGCTATAAAAGATGGAATATAAAACCTTCCCATTAACAAAGCAAGAAAAAGGAAAGAAAATATTTTATCTCCTTTTTGAGTTATCTCTACCCCCTCAATTTCAGAGAGAAATAAGTAAGTTTTTCTCTCCTCAAAAAATACTTTCCTTCTTTCTACAAGTAAATCCCCATTAATTTCTAAGGTGCTTTCTCCTATAAGAAGATCCGATGGAAGAGAAAGCCAGATAGTAGCTGGTCTTCCTTTAACCCCCACTAATCTCATCTCTCCTTTCTTTTAAAAAGGGAGAAGCTTAAAGCTTCTCCCTAAAATTATATTCCCAATTAGCTATTCAACTCCTTTAGAAGATTTTCTAAATGTTCTTCAGTGACCACACCTCCTCCAAAGTGAAGAAGACTTCTTAAAGGCATATATTTCATCATCTCCGCAAAGTTCATAATTCCCTCTTCACTAGAAAAAGAAGGAAATCTACTTGCAAATTGTTTTAATATACTCTGAAACTTAACTGATGCTTCAGGATCCTCCATAATATCACCAATAGTACTGTTTATGTGATATCTCTTCTTGATTTTTTTTGTCGACTCTACATATACGGTCTCCTTTAATACTATGTCCCTTGAGGATTTCCCTATCATTATCTCAAATTCTCCACTCTCTACATAAAATTCTCCTATC
>CALHTV010000134.1 GCA_938039765.1 uncultured Dictyoglomus sp.
TTATTTAGCCTATAAATTAAGAAAACTACTAACAGAAACACCTATTGGAGAAATCAAACCAGATATCCAAGCTGACGAAAAATTTAAAAAGAAAACCATTGAAGAAGGAATGAGAGATGAAACTCTATGGAAAAATATGGTTGATGAACTAATTAAAAATTTCGACCTAGGCAAGCGAGAGGGAAAGGCATGGGAAGCGTTATATGCTTTTACGGTTTACTACTCTTCCAAATCCTCAACTTTTTGGCCAGCAATAAAAGAAAAATTCCCTGAAAAATGTAAGCAAATAGAAGAAGAAATGAGAAATCAAACTCTATGGGAAAATGCAATTGATAAAGTAATTGAATATCTCAACAGAAGTCAGCAAAAAGGAAATACAGAATCAGCGTGGTATGCTTTTCAAGGTTACTACTCTCTTAAATCTTCAAATCTTTGGTCAGAAATGAAAGAAAAATTTCCTGATAAATGTGAAGAAATAGAAAGAGGAATAAGAAACCAAACTCTCTGGGGGAATATGCTTGATGAAGTAATTCAAAATCTCAATCAAGGTCAGCGAAAAGGAACTTTAGGGCCAACGTGGTATACTTTTCAAGCTTACTTCATTCTTAAATCCTCAGATCTTTGGCCAGCAATAAAAACAACATTCCCTGAAAAATGTAAGCAAATAGAAGAAGGTATGAAAAACCAAACTCTGTGGGAAAATGAGGTTGATATAATAATAAGCTATACCAACTCACCACAAAAAGGATTAATGTGGGTAAATTTTCTAGGTTACTCCTATATTCTTTTCTTCCTCTCAGACCTCGAAAAAACTGCTGAAGAAAAGCTAAAACAAAAAGAATTAGAAAAAGCTCTTCACCCTGAAAAACAAAAAGATATTCCTCCAAGACCAGAATCAAGGAGTTTTTAGATTTAAGTTTTATTTTATAGACCCTTTTATAACAAAGAATCCCAGGATTAAAGCAAGATGTTAATGTAAGTCAAATAAAAAAATCAACTTTCGGGAATGACCAAAGCTAATTATTATCGAATTTCAACCATTGGGTATTTTTAATAGAAAGATTATACTAAAAAGCTTTTAGAGCACCTTTACTTTTTGCCAGAAGACTCCTAATAGTGCATCTTTATACCAGATCATATAAACTTCAAACTGATGGCAAGTTGTAGGTCTTATATCTATCACTATAATAATGAGAGGAGATATATTGGATTAAATTATTTCGCAAAGAAGGAAAGGAATTTTGGGAAAGAGAAATGAAACAAATTGGTAGATTATGGTTTGATTATGTAGCACCTGAAACATATCTAAGGCTTTTCGAAGAAATTCTTAAAGGAGAAGAAAAATTCCCAGAAGGTTTTACGGTCCTCGATTTAGCTTGCGGCTTTCCTCCGCCAAAAGAAAAGACTTTAAAAAGAGAAACCCCCTTAGCTTCTTCAGCTCAAGAAATTTTAGAAAAAATGGGAGCAAGAATTATTGGACTTGATATTAGTCTCACTGCTTTAGAAGAACAGAAAAAAATGGGAAGGGAGGCTGTATTAGGTGATGCATTTTCTCTCCCTTTTAAAAATGATTCTTTAGATGCTTGTTTAATTTATAATCTCACTAATGCTACTTTTAAATCACCAATTGGTGGAACAGAGATTCCAATTTCCAAGGAAGAAATAAAGGTTATACTAGAAGAAGTTTTTCGGGTTTTAAAGCCTGGTGGATTTGTTATTGTTAATCAATTTGGTTATGCTTGGTTTGAAAGTAAATTCGGGCACAGTACCACTACTTTATTAGTTGATAAGATAGTTCCACTTGAAGTAATTAAAAAATTAGCAGAAGAGATAGGTTTTAAAAATATTAAATCTTTGCCTTTCAGTAAAGAAAGATTGAAAAAGGGTGAGGAGTTAATTCTCGAAAGTTTTCCTTTACCTCCATCAGTTATTGAAGATCTTGGCTTTCGATTAATCAGAAAAGAAGCAGGTGCTTTTTATATGGAGAAATAAACATAGTTTTTAAACTTCTACCCCATATAGATGGCAAAAAACATTAAAAGAATCATTAAGTCTTCAAATAAGAAAGGCTAAAAAATCCTTGTAGTTTTAATACCATTTCTTAAATATGGGATCTTCTATATAAACATATTATTTATTATTGAGAGTCTGGTTAACAATGGGGGGGTCCACATATATATGTCAGATAAGAAATTAGTAATTTATAATTTAAGTAGTAAGTAATTTTAAGTAATAATTAATATATTACCTCATTCTGAAAATTCTAAAATAGAAAATGTTTGATAAAATAGCTCAATAGGTCGAAATTAAAAAATTAAACAAAACAATGTTAAGAGAAAAATTACCAAAAGAAAAAGAGCCACAACAAAGACCTTTTAGAATTTTAATTTTAGAAGATCAATTCGTTGAGGAAGCAAGAGAAGCATTTTCTTCATTAAAATGGGTCGAGGTTAAAGTTGTCTCTACTTTAAAAGAACTGAAAGAACTCGAAGAATATGAACCAGATTTAGTCATTCTAGATAGAAATGTTCCTGAAGAAGAGGGTAAAGAACCACAAGATTTATTAGAAAAGGCAGCAGGGTTGGTAAAAAGTAAATTCCCTCAAGCTCTTGTAATTGGATATTCTTCATTATTTCACCATGGAGCAATCCAAGGAGCAGAAATAGGAGCAGAAAAAGGTGCAGAAATAGGTGAAATAATCGAGGGGAACATTATGCCTGTTTTAATAATTCCTAAAGAGTTAGGAGATAAGAGTAAACGAGATTCTTGGTTAGGGGCTTTCAAAATAGGTTTAAGAAGCATTTCTAATGTTGAATTATTGGAAAAAAAATTATTTGAGGTATTAAGGTCTCTGCCCGATGAAGGAAAAAAGTTTATTTTAGATATTTATGCAGAAGCTAATCCAGAACTTAAGGAAGCATTAGAAAGGCGATTGAAATATACTGGTGAAAGCAAAGAAACTATTTCTACAGAATAATAAAATTCAATGAATGAACCGAATAAAAAGAGAAAAGAGAGTATAAAATATTTTGGAACCGCTAGGGCGGAATCAGATCATTATAGTGGTAATTTTTTAGGTACTATAAGATTGAATTTCGAATATGAAAAAGAGACCGGTGAACATCTGCCCGATGAAGAATTTTATGAACCACATAGAAAATTTATTGAAGGATTAGAAAAAACTCTTGAAAGAATTCGTAGGGGCGAGTTGAGAACTGATAAAATAGTTAATGAAAAAACAATAAAAAGATTTTTGAAATTAGCAAAAGAAATTAACCCAAGAAAAAAAGAAGATATAGATAGACTTCGTAAAGAATATGAGGAAATTCGTTTGAAATATTATAGGAATAAATTCAATTATTGATAAGATAATTAAAAAATCGTAGAAGAAAATTCCCCTAACCAATCTCATTGATATAGAGAACTATAGGAAGTAATAATAGATCCCAAAATTATATGCTAAAATAAAATATAAAAATATGGAGGGGCTTCGCTTTAAACAACCAGAAGAAAAACCTCAAGTAAAAAAAGAAAGAGAAGAAGAAACCTCAAGTAAAAAAAGAAAGAGAAGTTCTAACTACTCCGGAGAAGGAGTTGCCCCAGAAAACAAGAGGTAGTATCTATCAGGCACTTATTAAAGATTTTAATTCTTCTCTTAGAAATAAAGGCTACCAAGATATAATCCACCTCTCTCATAATCCTTATACCGGAAGTTATATATTTTCTGCTAAAGATAGTGAAGGAAATGAAGTTATTATAAAAGTAATAAATTTTTTTTGGCTCTACAGAAAAAACATCCTTAGAAGCAGAAGAAAGATATAAAACAGAGGTTAGTATATATAAACAGTTAGAAACTCAATTTCATTTACACTATAGTGAAGAAAGCGAACATTCTTCTTTGCCTCCCTTTCCTCAATTAAAAGATCACTTTTCTTTTGAAAGTGAAATCAGTGGAAGAAGTTTTTGTATTGTTACTGAAAAGATTAATGGTGTTCCTCTTAGCGAAATACAAATATTAAGTGAAGAACAAGCAAAAAATATCATAAAACAAATTTTGGAGGTCCTTTCTTATCTTAACTTAGTAGGTTTTGTTCATAGAGATATTAGACCGACTAATATTATTTACGATCAAAGCGCAAATAGAATTTGTCTTATTGATTTTGATCTTGCTAGAAGAAGTTTTAAAACAAGCTATACTCTTATTGAACCCACAGGATTTTATCCTCCTGATGCCTATGCTTTATACCCGTCTCCTAATATAGATCTCGTAGCTTTAGGAAGGGTTATTCTATCTATAGCAACAGGTCAACAAGGGGAAGCTTTGGAAATATTTAGTGAAGGAAAATTTGAAGATTTAATAAACCAACTTCCCTATAGTGAGGAATTTAAACAATTTTTAAGATATCTTATAGAATCTGACCCTAATAAGAGAATATTCCAAAATGCGCAAGAGGCTCTCCAATATTTAGAAAATCCTGATGAATTTTCAGCTCAGCTTAGAGAAAAAGAAATCTCTTCACCAAAAGATAAAAAAAGAAAAAGGGAGCATTATAGAAAAATTCTTAAGCAACTTGCAGAGTCTCTAATTAAAATTTTTGAACGAAGATGGATGATGGAGGAAGAATATAGATGTTAGAGTCTCTAACTTTGGAGTTAACAAAATTAATTAAAAAATTTGGATTAGAAAAAGAATTAAAAGATCAGATCACTAAATTAGAAGAATTCGCAAAAAGAATTATAAGAAGATGCGAGACATTAGCAGATTATAGTGAAGAAGATGATAGCCTCAGCGGGCTTATTAGAGGATCAATTGTAGTCGGGGTAGGAAGTGGTATTGTGGGTGGAGGGATAGCCTTAAGTGCTTTAATAGGCTATCTATGGAAAGGTGTTGCTGCAATGGTAGGTACTATTATGGGTATATTTTTATTCTTTTTAAGCATTACTCTTGCCCCACTGTTGGCAGTATTAGCTTTAGATATAGTAAGGCGATCAGAAGATTTATTCAATCTAATAACAAAAATAAAATGGTATCTCTTAAAAAACACCAGACTAAAAAAAGAAGTTAAAATAATTATTGAAGAAACATTAGATGATATGGGACTTTTTTAAAATCAAATACGGATATGCTATTTAACACCCTTTGAGCTTACAATTAAGATAAAATTTTCTCCTAAATCGAGGGAATCAATTATAGGATCAATCGCCCTTGAAACTTTTGCACAATCTTCGACACTTATTCCTCCTTCCCGATCTATTTTAATTATTAGTGCTTTCTTGCCGGTTTCTCTCCCCCAATTAAT
>CALHTV010000135.1 GCA_938039765.1 uncultured Dictyoglomus sp.
AGGTCAAGTTAGCAGTAAGGAGGGTAAGGAGGGCTCTCGATACAGGTAGAGGCGGTGTAATTGCCCAATGCGAGTGGGGCTTAAAAGATCCAAAAGAAAATATAGAAGCAGTTTTCGAAGAATGGAATAAACCATTGGAAGTTTGATTTTAAATCCAATCTTACAGTTCTAGCTTTATATATCATTTACTTTATTTTTTATTAAAAAATATTCCACTTTAACATTTTACATTTTAATATAACCCTATTGACAAAACAAAAAAATTTGCTATTATATTTATTAAGTGGTAAGAAATATGTAATTATAAAATATAAGGAAAAGGAGGTGAAGTTTATAGAAGTAAAAGAGAGGAAGATACATAAGATTGATAAGTTAATTTTATAGTCTAGTAACCCTAAAAAGGGAAATTAAGTAACTTAAGGTTAAGAGAAATTATGATAAAAGGAGGTAAAAGGTATGAAAAGTTACATGAGAATACTAATTTTGGGTGTATTATTTGTTTTTTCGCTAGTAAGCTTTTCTATCGTTTCTTCCGCAGCTAAAAAAACCTTGGAGGTTTGGGCTCCAGGGGGGAAGATATGGGAAGACACATATCAAGAGTTCCAAAGAACCCATCCTGATATTGAGCTGAAATTTGTTCCTTTAACAGGCGGATTTGATGAAAGGAAGCAAAAGTTACTTAGTGCAGTAGCTGGTGGAGTTCCGCCAGATGTTATGTGGGTAGATAGATTTGAAGTTTCTCAATGGGCCGCTTTCGATGCACTAACTCCTCTTAATAAATATATACCGAAATATAAACTTTCTCCATCTCAATATATTAGGCAAACATGGGATGAAGCTATTTTCCCTTGGGACAATCAACTTTACGCTCTTCCATGGCAAACTGATAACAGAATTATTTTTTGGAACAAAGATATATTTAAAGAAGTTGGGGTAAATCCAGATAAATTCCCTATAACTTGGGAGGAACAGTTAGAAGTTAATAAAAAGCTTACCAAATTTGATGACAAGGGAAATGTTACTAGGATAGGCTTTGCTGTAGTTGAAGGTTTAGGAGCAAACGGTAGTGAATGGGTACTTGGTTGGGCTAACGGTGGAGAATATATGACAGCTAGAAGTACCAAAGTAACACTTAATCATCCTAAATTAGTAGAAACCTTAGATTGGCTAGTAAAAATGACAGATGTTAGCGGAGGGGTAGAGAAAGCAGCAGCTTTTAAAGGAACTTGGGGGATTGAAGTTCAAGCTCCATTTTTTGTAGGAAAGATAGCAGCTATGATAAATGGTAATTGGACATTTGAAAATATCGCTAGATATGCTCCTAACCTCAACTTTGGAGTATCTCCAATATATAGAAGAGATGTATATCTGAAGGAGAAAAAGCTTGTTCCGATAACTTTTTCTGGTGGACATGCTTTTGCTATTCCTAAGGGAGCGAAGAATCCAGAAGATGCATTTGAGTTTATTAGGTGGATTACTGGAATTAACGGAACAAGAGCATATAGAAATGCAAGCATTGCATTTAGTAAATCTATGAATAGGCCATGGGCGCCTATAATATTTGCTTATCAAGCAGCTAACAAGGAATCTCTTGAAGCTCTGGCAGAGCAACCTGTCACACAAGCGATAAAAGATGGAGTAAAGTTATCTTTTGATCTTATGGCATATACAAGGTTTAGAGATAGGTCACCAGCGGCTCTACTTATGCAAAGAGAATTCCTGGGGCATGCAAGAGATGAAGCCCTTTATCATAAAAAGACACCTAAACAGGCATTAGACGATGCTACTAGGACTATACAAGCTGAATTAGACAGATTACTGGATGAGTGGGAAAAAAGAACAGGGAAAAAACTTAGATAAATATCTTATATTCAGCTAGGTAGGGAAAGGGATCCCTTTCCCTACCTAAAAATTTAGGAAGGAGAAGTTTCTATGACAAAATTTAAAAGAAATAAAGAAGAAATAATTACTGCTTATATTATTATTTTACCATGGCTGTTAGGTTTAAGTATTTTTATAGTAGGTCCCATTATATCATCATTAATGTTTAGTTTTATGGATTATTCAATAGTATTACCCCCAAAATTTATTGGATTAGGAAATTATAAAAGAATGTTTCTTAATGATCCTTTATTTTGGAAATCTCTATACAACACATTATATATGACAGTTATAGGAGTACCCTTAAATATAGTATTAGCTTTATCTGTAGCTTTACTACTAAATCAAAAACTTAAAGGAGAGGCTCTTTTTAGGACAATCTTCTATCTTCCTTCTGTCGTGCCTCAGGTAGCAATATCATTATTATGGATGTGGATTTTAAATCCTCAAGTAGGACTCATAAATTATCTCCTGTCTCTCTTTGGAATAAAGGGACCCATGTGGTTAGCTAGCGAACAATGGGCTAAACCCGCATTTATAATAATGGGACTTTGGGGCATAGGAGGAAATATGGTTATATTTTTGGCAGGCTTACAAAATGTACCACAACACTTATATGATGCTGCTATTGTAGATGGCGCAAATATATGGCAGAGGTTTAGATATGTGACTTTTCCAATGCTAAGCCCTACAATCTTCTTTTTGCTAGTAATGGGAATTATAGGCACCTTACAGATATTCACTCAAGCTTATATAATGACAGCAGGGGGTCCAATGGATGCCACTTTATTTTATGTATATCATCTATTTAATAAAGCCTTTAGAGATTTTCATATGGGATATGCAAGTGCAATGGCTTGGTTTTTGTTTATAATAATCTTTATAGCAACAATAATTAATTTAAAATTAGCTCCTAAGTGGGTATATTACGAATCAGAATAGGAGGTTCTGCTTATTTTATGAATACAAAAAGAATATTTCTCAGAATTATAGCCTATATTTTAGTAATTATAGGAGGTATTTCTTTTATTATTCCATTTATCTGGACGGTTTCTACCGCTTTTAAACCTGATGAGCAGATATTCCTTTTTCCTCCTAAATGGATACCAGAACCACCTACCATAAAACACTTCAAAGAAGTATTCGAATTTATACCATTTGGACTTTTATATAAAAATACAGTATTATTAGCTCTACTTAATATAGCAGGAACACTATTTTCTTGCCCTTTAGCTGCATATGCCTTCGCTAAACTAAAATGGCCAGGAAGAGATATGTTATTTATCATAACTTTAGCCACAATGATGTTGCCTCCACAAGTAACTATGATTCCTCAATTCTTGATTTTTAGAAGATTAGGATGGCTAAATACTATGTTACCACTTTGGATGCCTTCTTTTTTTGGAAATGCATTCAATATTTTTCTTTTAAGACAGTTTTTCTTGACTCTCCCAAAAGAACTAGATGATGCAGCTAGAATGGATGGCTGTTCCTTCTTTGACATATTCTGGAGAATAAATTTACCCCTAATAATACCAGCAATCACAGCTGTTACAATATTTACCTTTATGGGAACTTGGAATAATTTTATTGGTCCTTTAATTTATGTAAGATCTTATAATGCTATGCCTTTATCCTTAGGACTTCGGATGTTTCAAGAAGCCTACAGTGCTGAATGGGGCGCTCTTATGGCCGCTTCACTAATGATGATATTACCTGTTATTATAGTTTTCTTCTTCTTGCAAAAATATTTTGTTCAAGGAATATCCTTAACCGGATTAAAGGGCTAATATAAGAAATGCTTTCAATTTCTCTCTCAGGTACCTGGAATCTATACTTTGGGCCTCAAGGGGAAGTAAATGGCATAGATGAGGTTAAAAAGAAATTTCAGTGTATTAAAGCTACCGTACCTGG
>CALHTV010000136.1 GCA_938039765.1 uncultured Dictyoglomus sp.
AACAATATATAGAAAAATTAAAAGAAACTATAAAGATTTTAGAGGAGAAAAAAGTAAAAGAAAAATATGAGGAGGTCTTATCTCAATTAAACAATAAAAAAGGACAGAAACACTTTATAGAAGGTGAGTATAACAAATATATTCGAGATTTTAAAACCAAGTTCCCCCATGAAGACTGGAGAGATTATTCAAAGATAGCTATAGACTCAAGTGAAAGAGAAAGGTTAGAAAAAAGAGAAGAAGAATTACTACAAAAGATTGGGGAACAAGAAAGTATTCTTAGAGAATATGAGAATAAAACAGGAAAAAGTAGGGAGACTTTGATCCCTGAAAAAGTTGAAGAGGAATATAAAAATTTAGAGAGAAATATACAAAAAATGGATTATGCAATAAAAATCACAGAGGATACAAGAGAAAGCAAACTTAAATCAGTTTTACCAAACACCATGATTTACATGCAAAAAATCTTACCTATCTTAACTTCAGACCGTTACCATTATGCAGAGATCGATGAGAATTATAGATTAAAGGTATATACTAGTGAAAACAATATTCCTTTAGAAAAAAATATATTCAGCGGGGGAACCCAAGACCAATTGTCCTTAGCTTTAAGATTATCCTTTGCTATGGCAACACTCCCTCAAGAAAAAGGCTTACAGCCTAAATTTATCTTTCTAGATGAACCCCTGGGTTCTTTTGATGAAGACAGGGCAAAAGGACTTCTTTATCTTTTAACCCAAGGAGAGATAGCAGAGTTTTTTGACCAAATATTTGTGGTAACTCATATACCAATAGAGGAGGATCTCTTTGACGAAATCTATTATGTGGATAATGGAAATATAATTAAAGCCCAAAAAACTTAATCTAATTTTAAGTTTTTAAGATATTCCTTAAATTGCTCTCCTAATCCTTCTTTCCTAAGAGCAAGTTCTACTGATGCAATAAGAAATCCTAATTTATTTCCAGTATCGTATCTTTTACCTTTGAATTCATAAGCATATATAGCCTCTTTTTCAAGGAGCATTTTCAATCCATCAGTAAGTTGAATTTCACCACCTTTTCCAGGTTTGACTTTTTCTAACATATTAAATATTTCAGGAGTTAAAATATATCTGCCTACTACAGCAAGATTTGAGGGTGCTTCTTCGATGGATGGCTTTTCTATCATATCTGTTACTTGATATATACCGTTATCTATTTCTTTTCCAGCGATAATTCCATAATTTTTTACCTCTTCTTTTGGAACTCTTTCCACTGCAATAACTGAACATTTATATCTCTCATATATCTCAACCATTTGCTTCAGACATGGAACTTCACTAACTATAAGGTCATCACTTAAAACAACTGCAAAAGGTTCATTCTTAACTAATTCTTTAGTCACTAATACAGCATGTCCTAGTCCCAAAGGCTCCTTCTGACGTATATAATATACTGTCGCAAGCTCTGAAATCTCCCTCACTTGCTTTAAGAGCTCAAAATCTCCTTTTTTCTGTAAAAAGTATTCAAGTTCAAAAGATATATCAAAATGATCCTCTATTGCTCTCTTATTTCTTCCAGTAACAATAATAATCTCATCAATTCCAGAATTCACCGCCTCTTCTACAGCGTATTGAATGATAGGTTTGTCAACAACTGGCAACATTTCTTTAGGTTGGGCTTTTGTAGCAGGCAAAAAACGAGTACCAAGTCCAGCAGCAGGAAAAACAGCCTTCTTTATACCCATCATAACCCTCCTATTTCTCATGAAGTTTTATAATAACCTGTCTTAAAACTCCTTCTTCCACTATAAGCTGATGAGCTGTACCAGCATGTATAAGGAGAACATCTCCAGACTTTAAATCAATTATCTCTGGATTTGATATCTCACAACCTCTTATTTCATCAATCTCTATTTCTTTTCCTCCAGAATAGTTCTTACTTAATAAGACTTTTGCTTTCCCAGAATAAACGATATACATATCGTTAACTTTTTTGTGAACCTCTGTATCACTTCTAAATGGAGCTTCAAACTTTAAGAATCTAACCACTAAATCTCCTTTTTTAAAGTCTTCCAATTTTTCATCTTCAAGAGAAAATTTACGGTACATCTTTCCCTCCATAATTAAATAAGTCTTATTTATTCTAACCTTTAAACATTATTTAATCAACTCTGTCTTCTAATTTACAAAAAGGTGTGTTAAAATTTATAATGTGAATCATAAATACCTATGGAAAATGCAAAGGTGCTTTGGAATAACTTCCAAGGCACCTTTTTTAGTTTTAAGAAAAAAAACATACGGGAGGCGTGAAGATATGAAAAATACTGAGATAAAAATTGTTGACACCACATTGAGGGATGGTGAACAAACAGCTGGTGTAGTATTTTCAAAAGCAGAAAAACTCCAAATAGCAAGAATGCTTGATGATTTAGGGGTACATCAAATTGAGGCTGGAATACCTGTTATGGGGGGAGACGAAGAAGAAGCAATAAAAGCCATAGTAAAAGCAGGACTAAAAGCAAGCATTATGGGATGGAATAGAGCTGTTATAAGCGATATTGAAGCCTCATTAAGATGTGGCGTAGATGCGGTAGCAATTTCAATCTCAACATCAGATATACATATAAAATACAAACTTAGAAAAACTAGAGAATGGGTTTTAGAAAATATGGTAAAAGCCACAGAATTTGCTAAAAAGCATGGAGTATATGTGTCAGTGAACGCTGAAGACGCTTCACGAACAGATCTAGACTTCCTCTTACAATTTGCAAAAGCCGCAAAAGAAGCTGGGGCTGATCGACTAAGATTCTGTGATACTGTTGGTATAATGGAACCATTCACCATATATGAAACGGTCAAAACTATAATTGAAAAAGTAGGTATTCCTGTAGAGATGCACACCCATAATGACTTTGGAATGGCCACTGCAAATGCTCTTGCTGGAGTAAGAGCAGGAGCAACTTATGTGGGTGTAACTGTCAATGGACTTGGAGAAAGAGCAGGAAACGCTGCATTAGAAGAAGTAGTAATGGCCTTGAAATATATTTACAATATTGACGTAGGAATAAAAACTTATAAGCTGAAAGAAATTTGCGAATATGTCGCAAAAGCTTCAGCTCGAGAGTTGCCTGTAAATAAAGCAATTGTAGGTAAAAATATTTTTGCCCACGAATCTGGGATTCATGCTGATGGGGTAATAAAATATCCTAAAACCTATGAGGTATTTTCTCCTGAAGAGGTAGGAGGAGAAAGACAAATTGTCATTGGTAAACATTCTGGAACACATGCTTTAATTAGAAAATTCCAAGAATATGGAATCACCTTAACAGAAGAAGACGCTCAAGAATTATTAAAGAAAGTAAGAGCTCTAGCTGTAGAGTTAAAACGTCCATTATTTGATAAAGAATTAATGTATCTATATCAAGATTATCTCAAAGAAAAAGTAGAGAAAGAGGGAGTGTAAAAGATGGGTAAAACAATAGCTGAAAAAATCTTTTCTGCTCATGCAGGTAAAGACGTGAAAGCAGGAGACTTGATAATTGCTAAAATAGATGCCCTAATGGGACAGGATGGTACTTCACCTCTCGCCATTAAAGTATTTGAAGAATTAGGTGGTAAAAAGGTCGTAAATGCAGAAAAAGTTCTTCTCGTAATGGATCATTCTGTACCACCACCTAATGAAGGTGTTGCAAACCTTCATAAATTAATGAAAGAATTTGCCGAAAAATACGGAACTCAACTTACTGAATTTGGCGAAGGAGTTTGCCATCAAGTATTCATGGAAAGAGGTCTTGCTACTCCTGGGAGTCTAATCATAGGGGCTGATTCTCACACTTGTACTTATGGGGTATTAAACTGCTTCTCAACAGGCGTTGGCTCAAGTGAGCTTGCAGCCGCAATGTATACTGGAAAACTATGGTTTAAAGTGCCTTCTACAGTTAAGATCATATTGAATGGAAAACTACAAAAGGGAGTAGTTTCAAAAGATGTAATCTTATTCCTAGCTGGATATTTTAAGGCTGACGGATTAACATATAAAGCCATAGAGTTTGATGGAGAGATTATAAAAGCCCTCTCTATAGATGGTAGAGCTACCATTACTAACATGGTTGTAGAAATGGGAGCTAAAGCAGGAATAATGCCCTTTGATGAAAAAACAAAAGAATTTTTTAATAGTATTGGTTATCCTCAAGAAAAAAGCATAGAAGCAGATCCTGATGCAGAATATGAAGCAATATATGAATTTGATTTATCAAACTTAGAACCTCAAGTTGCCTTACCCCATACTGTAGATAATGTGTTTCCTATATCGCAAATAGATAAAATAAAAATTCATCAAGCATTTATTGGAACATGTACTAATGGTAGACTAGAAGATCTTAGACTTGCAGCATCAATATTGAAAGGTAGAAAAGTATCTAAAGATGTAAAAATGATAATCACACCTGCTTCTAAGAAAATCTTCATACAGGCTATGAAAGAAGGCCTTATAGATATCTTTCTTGAAGCTGGAGCAGTAGTAACTAACCCTGGCTGTGGACCCTGTGTAGGTACCCACCAAGGCATTCCTGCTGATGGCGAAAATATCATATCTACAGCCAATAGAAATTTCAAAGGAAGAATGGGAAATAACAAAGCCTTCATACATTTAGCCTCTCCTCTTACTGTTGCAGCTTCAGCCATAAGAGGAGAGATCACTGATCCAAGAGAATTTTTAGAATAGGAGGCCCGAAATACCCATGATAATTAAAGGAAAAGCCCATAAATTTGGAGACGATATAAATACTGACTATATAATTTCTGGAAAATACAAATTTAAAAGTCTAGACTTCAATGAAATGTCTAAACACCTTTTTGAGGATCTAGATCCAGAATTTTATAAAAAAATAACCCCTGGAGATATTATTGTAGCTGGAAAAAATTTTGGATGTGGCTCCTCAAGAGAACAAGCCCCATTAGTTATAAAACATGCAGGTATAAGCTTAGTAATCGCTAAAAGTTTTGCAAGAATCTTTTATAGAAATTCTATAAATGTAGGACTTCCCCTCCTAGAAGCTGATACTGATCAGATTGAACAAAATGATGAATTAGAGGTAGATCTCTTCAAAGGGAAAATATATAATAAAACAAAAAACT
>CALHTV010000137.1 GCA_938039765.1 uncultured Dictyoglomus sp.
GGCTAGTGGAAGAATACTAAGAGGAAGATTTAATATGCCACCTGCAGCAGCTCCAGGTAGGTACATATATTTAAGAGATATGGAAAATGGTGATTACTGGTCTGCCTCTTGGCTTCCCGTAATGAAGGATTTATCAAAGTCTGAATATATATGTAGGCATGGAATTCTTTATACTATTATTTCTTCAAAATATGATGGGATAGAAACGGAAACTATTTATTATGTACCATTAGATGAGTTGTATGAAGTTTGGGCTGTAAAAGTAAAAAATAATAGTGGAAGAAAAAGAAAACTCTCTCTTTTTAGTTTTGCAGAATTTACTAATGAACCAAATGAAAATCAAGATTTAGTTAATCTACAATATACCCTTTTTATTTCTAGGACTTATTATAAAGATAATCTTATTATTCAAACTATAAATGAGAATTACTCAGAAATAGGTAGAGCTATTCCTCAGGAAGAAGGAATAAGTGGAAGAAGATTCAATAGATTTTTTGGGGTGGTAGGAGCTAATGTGGTTTCTTATGATGGGGATCGAGATGTATTTATAGGTAGTTATAGAAGCTATTCTAACCCTATTGCTGTAGAAAGGGGGAGTTGTAGTAATAGTCTTAACTATGGAAAAAATAGCTGTGCAAGTACTCAAGTGATTTTAGAGTTGGAACCGGGAGAAGAAAAGGAAATTGTTTATGTACTTGGAGAAGGAGCAGAGGCTACTGGAAGAAAAGTTATGGAAAAATATAGAGAAAAAGGAAGAGTCGATGGAGAACTTGCTGAACTTAAGAATTATTGGCATTCTAAGATTGAGAATTTTAAAGTGAAGACTCCTGATGAATCCTTTAATAGCATGGTTGGGATTTGGAATGCTTATCAATGCTTTATTACCTTTTTCTGGTCAAGGGCTGCTTCTATGATTTATGTGGGACATAGAGATGGTTATGGATATAGAGATACAGTTCAGGATATACAGGGTATTATTCATTTAGATCCTGAAAATGCTAAAAAGAGATTGAGATTAATGCTAGCTGGTCAAACTTCTAAAGGTGTAGCATTACCCCTAGTATTTTTTGATTATGAAATTAAGCCTAATCAAGGGTTATCCCTTGAGAATCCCTATTACGTAAAGAGAACAGGATATACTGAATATAGATGTGATGATCATTTATGGTTATATATTACTGTGAGACAGTATCTAAGAGAGACAGGAGATCTAGCTTTTCTTGATGAAGTAATTCCTTATTCAGATTACGGGGAAGATACAGTTTATGAACATTTAAGAAAAGGGATACTTTTCTCTTTGAGTAAATTAGGCAAACATGGACTTACTTATGGTCTCGATGCAGATTGGAATGATTGCTTGCGACTTGGAGAAGAGGGAGAATCTGTTTTTGCTTCTTTCCAGCTTTATTTAGCTTTAAAGATTTTTGCAGAGTTTGCAGAGAGAAAAGGTAGGAAAGAAGATGTAAAGTGGGCTGAAGAAGAGGCTAAAAAGCTTCATGAGAGTATTCAAAAATATACTTGGGAAGGAGATAGATTTGTTAGAGGTTTTATGGGAGACGAGGTAATAGGTTCTGCTAAAAATAAAGAAGCAAGTTTTTGGCTTGAACCTCAAGTTTGGTCTGTACTTTCAGGAGCTGCTTCAGAGGAGCAGGCAAGAATAGTTTTAGATAATGTAGAGCAAATTTTAAATACAGAGTACGGGGCCATGCTCATGTATCCCCCAGTAAAAACCTGGGGCTTTCCAGTTTTTAGAATGATCTTGTTTAATCCAGGAATGAAAGAAAATTCAGGAATATTCTGTCATCCTCAGGGATGGTTAATTAGAGCAGAAACATTAATAGGAAATGGAAATAGGGCGTACAAATACTACCAAGAAGTAAATCCAGCAAATATGAATGATAAAGCAGAAATCAGAGAAGCAGAACCTTATGTACATTGTCAATTTGTAGAAGGTAAAGATAGTCCATTTCCAGGACGAGCTCATGTTCATTGGCTTACAGGTACGGCTTCTAGTATGATGATAGCAGCTGTCGAGGGTATATTAGGGCTGCAGCCTGATTATGATGGATTGAGAATAGATCCTTGTATTCCTGAAGCGTGGAAAGAGTTTTATATGGAAAGGATATTCCGTGATAAAAGGTTAAGAATAAAAGTTGAAAATTACTCAGGGGTACAAAAAGGGGTTAAAAGTATAGTAATTAATGGAAAAGAGATAGAGGGGAACTTTATTCCCTTCTCGGAAATGCAAGAAGAAAATGAGGTTAGAGTTATTATGGGTTAAGGAGGTTAAAAGCATGAAGTTTGGGTATTTTGATGATAAAAACAGAGAATATGTAATTACCACTCCTAAGACTCCCTTTCCATGGATTAATTACTTAGGAGTTGAAGATTTCTTTTCTATAATTTCAAATACTGCTGGAGGTTATTGTTTCTATAAAGATGCAAGATTAAGGAGAATAATAAGGTTTAGATATAATAATGTTCCTATAGATAATGGGGGAAGATATTTCTATATATGGGAAGAAGGAGATTTTTGGAATCCTATGTGGAAACCTACAAAGAAAGAGCTTGATAGATATGAATGTAGACATGGATTGTCTTATACTAAAATCTTAGGAGAGAGAAAAGGGATTTCTATAGAGGTGCTTTATTTTGTGCCTTTAAAATTCAATGGAGAAATACATAGAGTACGAGTAAAAAATAAGTCTGATAAAAAGAGAAACTTAAAAATATTTTCTTTTGTAGAATGGTGTCTCTGGAACGCTTGGGATGATCAGACTAATTTTCAAAGGAATCTCTCTACGGGTGAAGTGGAGGTAGAAGGATCAGTAATATACCATAAAACAGAATATAGGGAAAGGAGAAATCATTTTGCATTTTATTCTGTAAATGTGCCTATAAGTGGTTTTGATACTGATAGAGATACCTTTATAGGTATGTATAATGGTTTTGAGAATCCTCAAGCACTAGTAGAAGGAAAGTCTTTTAACTCCTTAGCAGAGGGATGGGCTCCTATTGCTTCTCACTGTGTAGAGATAAGTTTAGAACCTGAAGAGATCAAGGATTTAATATTTGTTTTAGGGTATGTAGAGAATCCTGAGGATGAAAAATGGGAGAGGCCAGGAATTATCAACAAGAAAAGAGCCTATGAGATGATAAATAGATTTAAAACCACAAAAGAAGTTGATGAGGCTTTTGAAGAATTGAAAAATTATTGGGATATAATTCTTTCTAAGTATAAATTAACTCACCATGATGAAGTATTAAGTCGAGCTGTTAATATATGGAATCAATATCAATGTATGATAACCTTCAACGTAGCTAGGAGTGCTTCTTATTTTGAATCAGGTATTAGTAGAGGTATAGGTTTTAGAGATTCTAATCAAGATATATTAGGGTCTGTACATATGATTCCTGAGAGGGTAAGAGAGAGGATATTAGATCTTGCTTCTACGATGTTTGAAGATGGAAGTTGTTATCATCAGTATCAACCTCTTACAAAAAAAGGTAATAATGAGATTGGAAGTGGTTTCAACGATGATCCTCTTTGGATTGTTCTCTCTACTGCGGCATATATAAAGGAAACTGGTGATTGGGGTATTTTAAAAGAAGTTATACCCTATAACAACAATGAAAACAGAAAAGGAACTCTTTTTGAGCATATAAAGAGAGCTTATCACCATGTAACAGATAATTTAGGGCCTCATGGTCTTCCTTTAATTGGTAGAGCAGATTGGAATGATTGTCTTAATCTTAACTGTTTTTCTAGAACTCCAGATGAATCTTTCCAAACCACCTCAAATGTAGAAGGGGGAAATGCAGAATCTGTATTTATTGCTGGTTTATTTGTATATGTAACACCAGATTATGTAAGAATGTGTAGAGAAATGGGAGAAGAAGAGGAAGCCAAATGGGCAGAAGAAGCAGCTAAAAAGATGTTAGAAGCTATAGATAAATACGGTTGGGATGGAGAATGGTTTCTCAGGGCATATGATTACTTTGGTAGAAAAGTAGGGAGCAAAGAATGTGAAGAGGGTAAGATATTTATTGAACCCCAAGGTATATGTACCATGGCGGGAATTGGAGTTTCTGATGGTAGAGCCAAATTAGCTCTTGACTCATGTATAAAATATCTTGATACAAAATATGGAATGGTTTTGCAACAACCTGCTTATTCCAGGTATTATATAGAGCTTGGAGAGATTTCATCCTATCCACCTGGGTATAAAGAAAATGCGGGGATATTTTGTCATAACAATCCATGGGTAGGGATTGGAGAAACTGTTATAGGTAGGGGATGTAGAGCTTTTGAAGTATACAAAAAGATTACCCCTGCATATTTTGAAGAAGAGAGTGAGATACATAAAGTAGAGCCATATGTTTACTGCCAAATGGTAGCTGGAAAGGATGGGAGAAGACACGGGGAAGGTAAAAACTCTTGGCTTACTGGGACTGCTTCTTGGGCTTTTGTATTGATTTCCCAATTTATTTTGGGCATAAGACCTGATTATGATGGATTGAGAATAGATCCTTGTATTCCTGAAGCGTGGAAAGAGTTTAGAGTAGTGAGGAAATTTAGAGGAGCTGTTTACGATATTTTAATTAAGAATCC
>CALHTV010000138.1 GCA_938039765.1 uncultured Dictyoglomus sp.
TTGTAAATGATGCTGTAAAGTTTTTTCAGCTACTCTTCCTTTAGTAAAAATCTTATCTCTAGGATTCCATAAATTCATACCTACAGCAGGTGCTTCTTCTATTACTGCTATTCCATATTTATCAGCCAAAAAAAGTATTTCTTCGCTATAGGGATAATGAGCAGTTCTAAAAGAGTTTGCACCAATCCATTTCAAAAGATTAAAATCCTTCACATTGATAACATGATCCAAACCTTTTCCTCGAAGATCAGAATCTTCATGTTTTGAAAATCCTTTGAAATAAAATGGTTTGTTATTTATTAAAAAATACTTTCCCTCTACTTTTATTGTTCTTATACCTATTTCAAGTCTATAAACATCCAAAAGCTCTCTTCCCTCTAGTAATCTTACTTCTAAAGTATAAAGATATGGGTTCCCAGGCTCCCACAATCTAGGGTCTTTTAACTCTAAAACACCATACTTTTGATTATTCTCAGAGACAATTCTTCCATCTTTTTCTCTCAATAATACTTGAAACTCTAATCCTTTGCTCTCTATCTCATATTTAATTATCCCTATTCCTTCTTTAACATCAGTCACGATTGATAGATCTTCTATAAAGTATTTAGGAGTTGTATACAATAAAACTGGCCTGTGAATCCCTGAGTAGTTAAAAAAGTCAAAATAGTAGTTTAGAATTTTATAACCCTGAGGATGCATTTCATCTTCAATTATCTTGAGTTCTCCAGGAGGCAATGTATCCCAAGTCAAAGTATTATCAACAGTAATCACTAACTCATTCTCAGAACCATATTTAACAATTTCCGATATTTCATTCTCAAAAGGTAAAAAACCACCTTTATGTTCTATCACTTTAGTTCCATTAACAAAAACCTCCGAAAAATGAGAAGCAGAACCTATTCTTAAAAAAATATTCCTCTCTCTCCAACATTTAGGGACAAAAAATTTTCTTTTATAGAAAACTTTACCTATATAATCTCTTATTCTTTCCTCTTGAGTAATATCATTATAACTAGAAGGAACAGGCATAATAATAAATTCGGTGTCCTTCTCTGTTTTGAAGTCCCACAATCCAGAAAGGTCTTTTACCTCTCTAGTCTCACTCTCAAAAGGATATAACATATTCCTTTACCTCCAATTATTTATGTATTTATAAAATTATACCAGAAGTCTAATAATTTTTAGTTTTTTATGTTAAAATATTTTTAACTTGGACAAGAAAGGAGGGAAATTATGTCTAAAGAAGAAAATCTCATAGACATACTAGAAGAAACATTCCAGAATATGAGCGACATATTAAAAATACTAGCACATCCACTAAGGATTAAATTAATACTTATTTTAGCTCAAAAACCTTCCACTGTATCTGAACTATTAAAACTTTTAGAGGTCAGACAACCTAATTTATCACAGCATCTTACTCTACTAAAAAGGATAAGACTCCTAAAAACTAAAAGAGAGGGAAAATCTGTATATTATCAATTAGCCCATCCAGAAATTAAAGAGCTCCTTGAGAAAATAAATGAATTAACAAAAGAAATTCAAAGGTAGAGGTTATATGGGAACTATTTTTAATGCAATTGCAATAGTTATAGGAGGAATAATTGGAACAACATTTAAAGAAAAAATCCCACCTAGTTTTCAAAGATTATTAATGGATGCCTTAGGATTAATATGTATTCCTTTAGGAATAAGTATGGCTATAAAAGGAAATGAATTTTTAGCTTTAGTATTTAGCATAGTAATTGGAGGGATCATTGGAGAAATCGTAAAAATACATGAAAAATTAGAGGATTTTTCTCTAAGAATTGAAAGGAAATTTGCAAAAGAGCAAAATACCTTTGCCAAAGGTTTTTTAACAGCAACTTTGCTCTACTGTATAGGTCCTATGACTATTATGGGATCCCTACAAGATGGTCTAGGACAATCCCCACAGATAATCTACACTAAGTCTCTTCTTGATGGAACGGCTTCTATTGCCTTAGCATCAGCTTTAGGAATAGGAGTGATCTTCTCAGCCTTTTCTGTACTTTTAGTTCAAGGTAGCATAACCCTCTGTGCAAAATTTATTAGCCCCTTCCTTACTTCAGTAGTAGTTCAAGAAATGACAGCAGTAGGAGGAGTTTTAATAATTGGTATTGCCCTTAATCTTCTAAATATAAAGCAAATCAAGGTAGCAAATTTATTACCAGCACTCTTTTTAATACCTTTTTTTATTCATATATTCCCTTAAAATCCTAACTCTTCGTTCACTAACACAACATAAAAAGGAGTTCTAGCGGGGGGAGCTTCAAGGATGGTAGTTATTCTACATATTTTTTTTGGATGATTACAATCTATACAATATCCCTCTTCGACACAAGGAAGTTCTAACTTCAATCTTTTTGCATTTAATGGGGCCACTATATTTTTAATTCTCCAGATAGCAGTCTCTAAGTTTACTACTAATTTATTTTTTCCTACCACTATAATAACCTTTTTAGGGCCAAAAATCTGAGCAGCGACTCTATTACCAATACCTTCCATATTAACAAGTTCTCCCGAAAAAGTTAAAGCATTAACACTTGAAAGGAACACATCCGATAACAACTCCTGCCTTCTTATCTCAAAATCTTCTTCAGGAGTAAGACCTTCTTTCCAATGATGAATAACTTTGTTTCCTCTCTTTTCTAGTTCTTCAATAACTCCAATCTCTCGAATAGTTATACTACCGCCAATACCCACAGTAGCATTTTCAGGAATCAATTTTAAGACAACATTTTTAGCCTCCTCTTTATCTTTAACTAAGAATACCTCAAAACCCCTCTCTTTTAAAAATTCTGCTGTCCTCTTCAATTGTTTCTCTTCAAGCCAATTTTTAAGATCCTTCAATTTCTTTACCTCCCTTCTCAAATTTACTCCCACTCTATAGTAGAAGGAGGTTTGTCAGTCAAATCATAAACTACCCTGTTAACTCCCTCTACTTCATTGGTTATTCTCCGAGCAATCTTTCCTAATATCTCATAAGGGACCTCCACAAAATTCGCTGTCATTCCATCTTCGCTACTTACAATTCTTAAAGCTATGACATACTCATACGATCTAAAATCCCCCTTCACACCTACAGTCTTAATAGGTAATAGAACAGCAAAAGACTGCCAAATTTCATCATATTTATCCCATTTTCTAATTTCTTCCAGTAAAATTCTATCTGCTTTTCTCAAGATATCTAACTTATCTTTAGTAACTTCTCCTAAGACTCTTACTGCAAGACCTGGCCCTGGAAAAGGTTGTCTTTTTACAATACTCAAGGGAATTCCTAAAATTTCTGCAATCTTTCTTACCTCATCTTTAAATAAATACCTAAATGGTTCAATTAATTCAAAACCAAGCTCTGCAGGTAATCCACCTACATTATGATGAGTCTTTATCTTTGCAGCCATTCCTGTATCAGAAGCAGCACTTTCTATTACGTCAGGATATAACGTACCTTGAGCAAGATATTTAAAAGGTCCTCTTTTCTTTGCTTCCTCTTTAAAAACCTCCACAAATTCATGCCCAATAATCTTCCTTTTTTCCTCTGGGTCAAAAATTCCCTTTAATCTTCTCAAAAACCTATCCTCCGCTTCAATCACAACCAAATTTACCCCTAAATCAGCTAATACCTTAGAAACTTCTTCCTTTTCTCCTAACCTTAATAATCCGTGATCTACAAAAATAGCAGTTAACTGATTTCCTACAGCTTTTTGAAGTAAAACAGCTAAAGTAGTAGAATCTACCCCTCCACTTACTGCTAATAAAACTTTATCTTTTCCTACTTGCAGTTTAATTTCTTCTATTTTTTTATCTATAAAAGCTCCTAAATCCCAATTTTTTTGAGCTTCACAGATCTTAAAAGCAAAATTTTCTAAAATTGTCATTCCTTTTTCAGTATGAGAAACTTCAGGATGAAACTGAATAGCAAACAATGGACTGTTAAGAGATTGCGCTCCTGCAATATATCCGTTCTCTGAAATAGCGATCTCTACAAAGTTTTCTGGTAATTTGGTAACTACATCATAATGACTCATCCAAACCCTTTCCTCTTCCTCTAGTCCGTCAAAAAGTATAGTCTTTCCCTTTATCCTTATTTTTGTAAGTCCAAATTCTCCTTTTTCTCCTCTAGTAACTG
>CALHTV010000139.1 GCA_938039765.1 uncultured Dictyoglomus sp.
ATATTCAAGATAAAGACGAAAAAAGACATGGAAGATGGACGGTTTGGAAAATATGGGGAGAAGCTCAAGCTATAAATGTAGGAGATCTTTTATTTAATATGGTTTTCCAGGTTTTAAGTAATCTAACTTCTCCTCTTCTTCTTACAAAATCTCTCAGAGAGATTACAGAAACAATTAGAGAGCTTATTGAAGGACAATATTTAGACTTAAGTTTTGAAAAAAGAGTAAATATTTCTCTTAAAGAATATCTTATGATGATTGATAAAAAAACAGCAAAGCTGTTTTCAACTAGTTTTTATCTTGGAGCTTTTTCAGCTACATACAAGGACGAAATTTCTAAAATCTTTCAAGATATAGGGGAAAAATTTGGTTTATTTTTTCAGATTGCTGATGATGCTATGGGGATATGGGGAGATCCAAGTAAGACAGGAAAAAATGCTTTTATAGATCTTTGGAGGAAAAAGAAAACTTACCCAGTTCTCTATTTATACTCTGAAGCTTCCGAAAAAGAAAAATTAAAACTTGAGGAGATATGGAGAAGAGATAGAGTTACGGAGAGAGATATTAACTATCTTTTAGAACTCTTAGATAAGAAGAGAGTGAAGGAAGCTACTTTTAATTTAGCTGAAAAATACTTTAGAGAAAGCTATAATAAACTTTTGAGTTTTAAGGATTATTACAATATATCTTCTTTAAGAAGGCTTTTTGAGGATTATTACAATTTAATCTTTTCTTTCCAAAGATCATAGACATCTCTCCCAACGATTTTTAAATAGGTTTGTAATTCTCGAGAAAAAGAAGATTTTTCGTAAGCCCATCCCCATTTTTGAGGTTCGTACCTTGAAAGCATACTTAGAAGAAATAGAATTAAATAGTGAATAGCCAAAGGATCTAGAGAAGTTTTTTTATTTAAAAACAAATATAAATCTCCTAAAGTATATTTTTCTCCCTCAGGTAAGGAAAAGTTAGAGATAGTTTTATAAAAAGTTGGGAATAGTCCTTTTTCTTTCACAAGGACAGTTTCAACTCTAGGATCGTAATCTTTAGTCCAGTCTATAGATTTTTCTCCTGCTATTCTTACGGTTAAACCATGAAGTACTTCTCTGGGAATTACCTTGTTTTTAGTCAATATTAATACCTTTGCCAGAGCAACAAGACCATAAAATAACAAAAGGGGTGATACAAAGAAATCTGATTTTTCAGCAATCTCTAAATTACTTTTAGCCTGAATTAAAGTATAATGTAGAAAAAGACGCTCTCCCTCACCAAGTCCAAAGGATAGTTTTTCTTCATATTTGAGAATTTCCTTGTAAGGAGAGCGTCGTATCATTTAAATTTGTTTTAAAAAGCTTATGAAGTTTTCTAACCTCTTAAGAGTTTTTTCTTTTCCTAAAACCTCAGCTATTTCATATAGACCTGGTCCTATTGTTTTATTTGTTAGGGCGACTCGGATAGGATGTACTAAATTTTTTGTTGGAATTTGATTTTGTTCAGCAAGGGTTTTTAATGATGTTTCTAGGTTTGTAGCAGTGAACTCATCGAGTTTATTCCACTCATCTTTTATTTTTTCTAGATAAAAATATGTATCTGGGTGCTTGCATACTTTTTTAACAGTATCTTTATCGTATTCTAAATTATCAAAAAAGAAATAATCTGCGTACTCTCTTATTTGAGAAAGTGTTTTTAATCTTTCTTGTAATAATCCTAACACCTTGTAGTAATATTCAAGATTAAAATTTTCTTCTCTAAACCATTCCGCTTCTTTTAAAAAGGGCAGAGTTAGATCTGCTAGTTCTTTAATTGAGAGTCTTCTAATATGTTGAGTATTGATCCATTCAAGTTTTGTAATGTCGAAAATGCCTGGGTTTTTGGTCACTTTTCTTAGGTCAAAAAGTTCTATTAATTCCTCTATTGTGTATATTTCCTTATTTTCTTCGGGAGTCCATCCTAAAAGGGCTAAATAATTAACAAGAGCTTGAGGAAGATATCCCATTCTTTTATATTCAGTAACTGAGGTTACTCCATGTCTTTTTGATAGTTTTGAACGGTCAGGTCCAAGAAGTAAAGGAAGATGAGCAAACTCTGGTGGGGTCCACCCAAAAGCATTATATATGAAGAGCTGTTTTGGAGTGTTTGATATATGATCTTCTCCCCTTATTACATGAGTAATTCCCATAGTATAATCGTCTATAACTACAGCAAAGTTGTAAGTTGGTACTCCGTCAGATTTCATAATTACAAAATCTCCAATATCTTGATTGTTAAACTCTATCTCACCTCTAATAATATCGTTGAATATAGTTTTACCTTCAGGAATTAGTAGTCTAATGGCGGGTTTTCGTCCCTCTCTTTCATATTTGGCCCTTTCTTCATCAGAAAGGTATAAGCATTTTCTATCGTATCGTGGGGGTTTTTTTTGAGCTAAAGCTTCTTTTCTTCTTTCTTCTAATTCTTCTGGGGTACAATAGCAATAGTATGCTAGCTCCTTTTTAAGTAATTCTTCAGCGTATTTTTTATAAAGATCTAATCTTTGGGTTTGATAATATGGTCCTTCGTCCCAATAAAGTCCTAACCATTTTAAGCCTTCAATAATATTTTCCTCATATTCTTTTGAGGATCTTGCTATATCTGTATCTTCAATTCTTAAAATAAATTTCCCTTTGTTATGTTTTGCAAAAAGCCAATTAAAAAGAGCTGTGTGTGCTGTACCTACGTGTAAATATCCTGTTGGACTTGGCGCAATTCTTACTCTTACATTATCCATTAAATTAACTCACTCCCTTCTTAAAGAAACTATAATATCTTATAGGAATAAGTGACATCTGCTGTTCCTCTAAGTATGGCAGAAACTGAGCAATATTTAGTTTGAGAAAGCTCAATTGCTTTTTTAATATTTGTTTCGTTTAGATTTTCTCCTTTAAAGATATATTCAATATGTACTTTTGTATAGATCTTAGGATGTTCTTCGGCTCTCTCTGCTGTAATTCTCATTTCGAAGGATTCTACCTTTTCTTTCATTTTATTTAAAATGGAAATTACATCCATTCCTGTGCATCCCCCAAGAGCTACTAGAAGTAGTTCCATAGGTCTTGGTCCCTTATTGTCTCCTCCATGTTCAGGAGTTGCGTCCATTAATATATCGAAGTTAGAAGGAGTTGTCCCTATAAATTGCATCTTGCCATTCCATACCACTTTTGCTTCCATTTTAAACCCTCCTTAAATTTTTATTTTTATAGTACCTTTAAAGTATACAGAGTATTAAATTGTTGTCAATGCTTTAATTATAAGCTAAAATATCTTGATAAACAAAAATCTTACTAAGGAGGATTGGAGATGGTTGAAAAATTAGATCAATTAGAAGAAATTAAAAAATTAGATCCTAAGGATATGTACTCAGCAGTATATTATCTACCTGAACAAATTGAAAAAGCAGCTGAAGTAGCCTACCAAGCAGAGATTAAAAATATCTCTAGTAAAATAGAGAAAGTTTTAGTTCTTGGCATGGGGGGATCTGCTATTGGAGGAGATGTACT
Source organism: uncultured Dictyoglomus sp. (assembly GCA_938039765.1). Classification (GTDB taxonomy): domain Bacteria; phylum Dictyoglomota; class Dictyoglomia; order Dictyoglomales; family Dictyoglomaceae; genus Dictyoglomus. Next base: position 3,534 of record CALHTV010000139.1, read on the forward strand.
CCAAAGTGTATTGTTTGAAGAAGCAAGTTTTCCTGTTTATGTGAATAGAGACTACGATTTACCTAGGTGGGTAGATGATAAAACTTTAGTGTTTGCGGTTAGTTATTCTGGACATACTGTAGAAACTATAAACTCTGCGAAGCTCTCCTATGAGAGAGGTGCTTCTATAGTTGCGGTAACTAGTGGTGGGCTTTTGAAGGAATTTGCTGTAGAAAAAAATCTTACATTGGTAGAGATTCCATCAGGAATGGCTCCAAGAGCAGCAATCGGCTATGTTACTATTCCTTCTTTTGTTATATTAGAAAGGTTAGGTCTTATATCTCCTAAAAAGAAGAATATTGAGGAGACAGTAAATTATTTAAAGAAGAAAAGGGATGAATTTAAAATTGAGATTCCTACAGAGAATAACTTAGCTAAAAAGCTTGCAAATATGATGTTTAAACATATACCCGTGGTTTATGCTGTAGGAGAAAGATGGAAAGTGGCTGCTTATAGATGGAAATGTCAAATCAACGAAAACTCTAAATATCCTGCTTTTTACCATTTCTTCCCTGAATTAAATCATAATGAGATTATGGCATGGGAAGCTGTTGATGAGGTTATTAAGCCTCTTACTCTTATATTTTTATACGCATCTCTTGATGGCGAAATGAAAATAAGAGTAGAGTTTATGCAAGAAAAGATATCTGCACGGGGAGTTCCTATATTTCTTTGGCAGGCTGAAGGGAGTAATCCATTAACTCAGTTTTTCTCTCTCACTTATATTGGAGATTTTGCCACAGTTTATTTAGCCTATTTAGCAGATAAAGATCCTTTCTCGATAGGATATATAAATGAGTTGAAACTTAGAATTGGCCAAGCATTAAGTTGAAGGTTTTAGCTTTATCAGATATAGAATCTCCGAATTTTTACGAAAAATTTGATATTACTCCTTATAAAGGGGTGGAGGGGGTAATATCTTGTGGAGATGTAATGCCAGAATTACTTACTTATATAGCTACTATGCTTAATGTTCCTGTATTTTACGTGCATGGAAATCATGACGAAATTTACTTAAAAAGACCCCCAGAGGGATGCGAAAATATAGATGGAAGGATAATCAAATTTAAAGGAATAAGGATTTTAGGTTTAGGAGGCTCAATAAAATATAGTAATGGTAAATTCCAGTATACTGAAAAAGAGATGGATTGGAGGATAAAGAGGTTATACTTCCAGCTTAGAAGAGGGATTGATATAGTAGTTGCTCATTCTCCTCCTGCAGGAATACATGAGGGAGGAGATTTAGCTCATAGAGGCTTTGAGGCTTTTTTAAATCTTATTGAGAAATATAAACCAGCTTATTTTTTACATGGACATACACACATGAATTATGTTTATAATTCTAAAAGATTTACAGAATTAGGAAAAACAAAAATTATAAATTGCTCAGGTTTAGTTATTTTGGAGTTAGAGTTATGAAATTTTTAAGAGGTTTGTTTAGAAGAAAAAAGCATTTAAGAAGCTTTGAGGAAAAGTTAAAAGAGGAAAGTTTTACGGGTTGGAGGGATTTAGGATATCAAACCATTGAGGTAGATAAGATAGTGGGAAGTGTTGGGAGATATAGAGATTTTGACGAAGAGTTTAGGCCACTAAAAGGGAGTTCTAAGAATAGACTGCAAGAATTAGAAAATGCTGTTTTAAGAGGGAAGATCTTACCTCCCATCGAAGTTTACAAAATCAAGGATGAGTATTATGTGATTGACGGAAATCATAGAGTAGCTGTTGCTAAAAAATTAGGACAAAAAGAGATTGATGCTCATGTGATAGAATACATCCCTCCTGAAGATAAGATAGAAAATATTCTTTATAGGGAAAAATCTGATTTTGAGTTAATTACTGGATTGAGAGATATTATACTTACTGAGATAGGTCAATACAAAAAAATTCTTAATCAAATTTTGGAGCATAAGTATTACATGAGTGAGAAAAGGGGAGAGGAGGTAGGTATAAAAGAGGCGGCTAAAGATTGGTATAAAAAGATATACTTACCTATTGTTGAAAGGATACGCCAAGAGAAGCTTTTAGAAGCTTTTCCTGGAAGAACAGAAGCAGATCTTTATGTTTACATATCTGACCATAAGTGGCTTGAAAGTCAAAAGAAAGGATATGATATCGGTTTTGAGAAAGCGATCGAAGATTTTAAAAACTTAGTTCCAGGAACTACTTTAAAGGATAAAATTCTTGAATTATTCAAATTACCTTTTTAGAACAGTGAAAGTTGATTTTTCTCCTTATCCCCTGGGAAAATTTTGACCACTCCATAAACCCCATCATATCCTGGTTCTACTTTTATCTTTCCTTCGCGCATTAATTTTATCCCTTCAGCAATTTTTTCCCCTGCAACTCTGCTTATTTCAAAAAGATCTACATTGATAAGAATATCAATTTCTGCTCCTAAA
>CALHTV010000140.1 GCA_938039765.1 uncultured Dictyoglomus sp.
TCGAGGTATGTTTTATTGCATCTAACATTGGTTCTAAGTCCCATTGTCCTCTTGCATCACTAAATGGATTAACCTCCCCATAATCCCATATCATAGGTAAGGCTTGTCTATCAAATGCTCTTTCAAAAGAAATAACATCAGGTCTCCATCTTGTTAATACAACCAAATATGTTGCTAACCTATCCACTCCCAAACCCAAATAACTCACCACTGCCTTTGCATATTCCTTATTATATCCTTCCTTTAGCATTTTTTCATATGCTTCTCTTACCTTCTCCACAAAGGTAATTAAAGCTAACTTTTGTCTTGAATTGAAAAGATCACCCCACTTTGTCATTCCATAAAGCAACATTCTTCTTGGTTCAACAGAATTTGGATCAATCTCTTCATCGGGCACAGGATCAATTCCCCATTTTTCAAAAAGTTCCTGCCTCTTTATCTTTAAATATTCTTCTGCAGATTTAAAAATCTTAAAATCCCTATCTTCTGCCAAACGATATTTTTTGCCTTCTTTTTGAGGATGACGTAATACCACTGCTATCATTCTTTGGCTTGCCTTTCCCTCTTGAAACAATTTCCTCACTGTTTTATCATCAACAGTCGATCCGCAAACAAGACAGGTAGCAATTGCCCTTGATACTGTGCCCTTCTCTGGATCAAAATCCTTTGGAAAATCACCCTCTTGCCCTACTATCTCAAACTCTACATTACCATCCTTTACATAGGGTTTTAAAGCAATTTTTTTATTATTCTTTTTAGCAAGCCAAAATTGGCGTATTAGGGGAATCTCAGCGTTACAAGAGGGATTTTGGCAGGAGATTGTTTTTGCCCAAATATATCCAACGGGTATAGAACCATCTTCATCTTGGGGATAAAACCTTCCAAGCTCCTTTTTTGCTTCCTCTAAAACCCATTCTCCCCACCTTTTCACATCTTCAAGTAAAAGATTATGAACTTTAATTTTTTCTCTTACTTTTTCTCCAAAAAGCTCTCTTTCTATCTCAATCTCACCAGGTCTTCCATATTTTTGAGGATATTCAAGGGTGCATTTTAGGATAATTATAGCTACAGGATTATATTCATTGGCATAGGTTTCAAGACCAAGTCTTAGGCATTCTAAGGGTATTGATCCCCCTCCTGCAAAAGGGTCTAAAACTTTTAAGGTTTGACCTCCATTTGCTATTAGTATATCTTCTCTTGCTTTATTGATTATGTGATGATTCAAGGAATTTTCCCATTTGGAAAGTTCTATGATAAATTGTTTTTTCCTTTGCCAATCTATATCATCTTTGTGCGGAGGAATCAAAGCAGAATAAGATGTAGCTCTTGAAGATGCAAGAGGTCTTCTTGCCCACCAAATATGTAGAGTGGAAATGTGTCCCTGCCTTATACTTTTCTCTCTTGCAGATTCTTCACTTACTTCTTTAACCGGAAAGCTTTCTTCTATAAATCTTTTCATACTTAAACCTCCTCTGTATTTATTATACTTTTGCTTTTCCACTCCTTCGACGAAACTAAAAATCTTACCACCTCAATTTTTTCTATAGGTTCTAATGTTTCAGCAGGATTGTTAATAATATGAAGGGTAGGATTTGTAACGGCATTTGCAACAATATAAAGCCAATATTCCTCTTTTAGCATTTTTGCTCTAAACCATTCATTGGGAGTAAGGACTATATCTCCTTCATCCTTTCTTGCCTTAACTTCTATATATCTTACCTCTTCATGTCCCTTTGATCTAATATCAAAACCTAAATTTTCCTTTGATACATCTTCAGGCTCTCTTCCTTGGGATTTTTCATATTCCATTGCAATCTTCATACCTATTTTTTCTACCTCTTCATCCCTTTCCATTTCAAGAGAAGCTTTTGGTCTTACATATATTACACCAATAAATTTAGGCATAGAGAGAGTTAAAGCTGTTTCGTGCTCTATATCTTTTTTTAGCCTCTTCAAGGCTTCTTCATAATTTCTTTTTCTTTCCTCTTTATTTTTTATCACAAGATTTACACGCTCTCCTTTCTCTACCCTCTCATTTAATTCCAAAAGTTCTATATCGAGTTTATCTATTAAATGCTCTAAAGATTTAATTCCATATTTTCTTTTTATTTCCGCTTGCCTTTCTCTTTCTTCAAGAAGAGCCTTTCTATAGTCTCCAAGGAGAGAAATAGCATAACCTTCCACCCTATCTCTTGTTATATTTTCTCTTCTCATTGGCTCTTTAGGAGTAACAGGAATAAGGTCCCATAAAACCGTTGGATTTATACTTTTTAACTCTTTACCATCATCATAGATTGAAATAAGGGTTTTTCCTGCTATATCTCCTTTTCCATCCTTTACCTCACCTTCGAAAAACCATATAGTTCCATTGTATCTTCCTTCTGGATCTTCAAATACTGCTCCCCTTTGCAATGAGGAAGCATAATTTTTAATACTCCACTCAATTAGTGTTTCAAGAAGGGGATGTCCAAAGGAGATAAACTCTGTATCAGGATTTTTGAAGGCTATTTCTTTATCAAAGGTGACTTTGGGATAAGTTCTGGGAATATCCCCATATCGGTTTTTAAAATCCAATTCCTCAGCTATTCTTCTTATCTCATAGGGGATTGATTCTATGAAGATGAAGCCATCTCTTCTATCTCTAATTTTTCCACCTGCTTTTTCAAGAGCTTTTTTAAAAAACTTCTCTACATATTCCGGAATTAGTCTATTTTCTTTTGCTTTTTCGGCTATCTCTCTTATTCTTGTATAATCAATATACTTTGTGGCAAGACTTTCTCCTAAGACTTCCTTAATTTTTGTGATATACTCCTCATCTACTTTGATATCTAATTCTTGTATTATCTCATCCATAGTTCTTGCATTGGTTACCGCATCTAAAATAAGTTGATAAAGATCCTTTTCGTAAAATATATCTCCAATAACATCAAATACCTTATCGCTTCCTATCGCCTTTCTTATCTCTTCAAGTTTATCGAAAAGCTTACTAAGGACTTTACCCTCTCTTGTATCCTCGGCTATTAGATTGTAGATATAAACTTCTTTTTGTTGTCCATACCTATGAATTCTACCAATTCTTTGCTCCAGTCTATTAGGGTTCCAAGGTATATCATAGTTTATCATGAGATGACAAAATTGAAGGTTTATTCCTTCGCCAGCTGCTTCGGTTGCCACCATAACTTGTGTTTCATTTTTAAAAACAGATTCTGCCCTTATTCTCTCCTCTAATTCCATACCACCATGAATGAAGTTAACAGAATATCCCCAGGATTTAATCTTGTTTACTAAGTATTCTAAAGTATCCTTATACTCTGTAAAAATTAGAATCTTTTCGTTTCCTTGCATCTCTCTTATTTTCTTAAATCCTTCCTCTAAAGCTCTTTTTAACTGAATTATTTTAACCTCTTCTTCGTTATCTAATATTTTTCTTGCCATCTCAATTAGGCTATCAAGTATCCTAATTTCTTCTTTTAGCTCTTCTTCATTTTCGGCTATGCTTAAGACTTCCCACTCTTCTTCCTTTGCCCATATTTCCCTTTCTTCATAATCTTCAATTTCCTTAAAGTCAATAGTTATATCTTTCTTAATAGGAGATGGTCTTATAATTAGCTCTTCAAGTCGTTTCTTTCTTCTTTCTAAAGATTTAAGAAGGGCATAAGTGCTTGAAGCTGCTCTTTTCTGAAGAATTAGAAGGGTAAACTTCAAGTTTTCCTTTCTATCTTTGGTTATTGCTTTATTATATTGCGAAATAACATACTCTGATAGTTGGTTGTATAACCTCTTTTCATTGTCGCATAAGGTAAACTTAATGGTTTTAACATAACGGTTTGGAAAGAGGGGCTTTCCATCAAAATCTTTTAGATCTTCCTTCATCCTTCTTATAAATAAAGGGTTGTCTTTGTTTTGAAGGGATTCCATAATCATCTCCTTTGTGGCAAAGAAGCCTGGAACTAAAAGATCTAAAAAAAGTCGGAAATTTTCAGGATCCCCTTTATGGGGTGTAGCGGTAAGAAAAATTAGATGATCAGTAGTTTTGGAAAGAATTTCACCTAACCTATATCTCTCAGTTTTTTCAGTTTCCTTATTATTTCTATATACATAGGCAGACATTTTATGAGCTTCATCAACTATAATAAGGTCCCAGTGGACATTTTCAAGGGAAGGCAAAATATCCTCTTGTTTTGCAAAATCCATAGAAGTGATAACTTGATTTTCCTTTAACCACACGTTTTCCCCATAGACACTTTTAAAAAAAGATCTATCAATTACAGTGAATACCTCTTGAAATTTTTCTTTTAATTCCCTTCGCCATTGGTCTTTGAGGTGGCCTGGAACCACAATTAATATTCTCTTTACAACTCCCCTTATTTTTAATTCTTTAATTATAAGGCCAGCCATTATAGTTTTACCTGCACCTGGATCATCGGCAATGAGAAATCTAATAACAGGCAGTTTCAAAATATACCCATATACCGCCTCTATTTGAAATGGAAGAGGATCTATTTTAGAAGCACTCATGGCTAATAAAGGATCAAAAAGGGAGGCATATCTAAAACGAGTAGCTTCTAAGGCTAAAAATGCTTCTATTCCATCACTGGAAAAATCCAAAGTAAGCTCTTTAATTTTTATTTTTTCAAGATCTTCTTCTAAGAGCAAGTGACTCATGTATTTATGGGAATATAGGGTTTTAACTATAATTTGGGTATAATTTTGAGTTTTATTAATTTTTTCTACAACCACAGGCTCTTCCCAATAGGGTCCCTCTATAATTGTTCCTTC